>JAWOCH010000037.1:0-16258 GCA_046483865.1 Candidatus Brocadiia bacterium
GGAGAGCACCTCGTCCAGGCTCGCGTATGCCTTCGGCAAGTGGAGGGTCTCGGCGGCCTGTTTGGACTCCTCCTCGTCCACTCCCAGAATGCCGACCACGTTAACGCCCAGGCGCCGCAGCGCCTCCACGTGCACCGGCCCGATGAACCCGGCACCCAGCACGGCCGCACCTATCGTGTGCATTTGCCACCTCGTAGTCACTGGAGTTTCTAACAGAACAAGAGCGCCCAGTAGTCTATGCTCAGCACGGGCGCGCAGTCAACGTCACGCTGTTCGGCCGCTCCTTCCCGACGCTATGCACGCGGCCTTACGGAAGTCGGCCGGGGGGGATGAACCTGGAGGGAACGTTAGCCGCCCTTCGGGAGGTAGTCCATACGGGACGGCCTGTCCGAGACAGACCTGCACAGGGTAGAGCGCCGGCACCTCTTCGCGGGCTTCAGATGCTGCCGTAGCCTGGACAGTTCCCTGCGGACAGACCGCTACATCGTTGGGGAGATCGGTCAGCCGCACAACCGACACCACGTGTACACATGGCCGCCGCCGTCCGGCTGGCGATCCGCTGAGACCGGCACGGGGCTTCCGGCCGCCCCCTCAGGGCTCCACTGTGACCGGAACGTTCAAGGATGCCTCGCTGACTCGAGCCGTGAAAGACGCCCGCGGTTGCCCCGGCCCGTGGTACCATACGCCTTCCCAGGATGCCAGGCGCCAGCCAATCCGGGGGTCGGGGTCCGGTTCGTAGGACATGCGGGCTTCCTGCAGCACCCAGCCACCGGGCTCGGTCAGAACTTGCGACCTGACCACGCAGTAGTCCATGTCTTCGGCCAGCCACCAGTGCCACGGCGTGCCGCTCTCTCCGTCGCCACGGGTGTCCAGCCACTGTACGACGACACAGGGATGCCCGCCGTACTGGTCGCGCCGCAAAACGGTGACAGCGTCCCGGTCCGCCGGGCCCATCTCCTGGTCGAACAGTCGGTATGCCTCCAGCACGGGACGCAGCGACAAGCCAGCCCACAGCGGTTCCTCGGTTACGGATTCCTCCTGCTGGTTGTAGTTCGCTCGCAGTTTGCCGTTCGCCCAGAATCCCGTCTCATGCACGGGCACCGGCTCACGCTGTTGCAGGTGGAACGCTTCCCCCTCCTGCTGGTAGCGGGCCCTCTGCCCCTCGATAGCCAGCACCCACCGTTGGTTGAGAGTCCGTTCCCCCCCTGGCTGCCCGGATGGGGCCACCACGCCGCCCGTCGGGTCCCAGCCCGGCACCAGGCCCACCTGCAACGTCTCCT
This sequence comes from Candidatus Brocadiia bacterium, assembly GCA_046483865.1. Classification (GTDB taxonomy): domain Bacteria; phylum Planctomycetota; class Brocadiia; order SM23-32; family SM23-32; genus JAWOCH01. The sequence continues at coordinate 1,281 of JAWOCH010000037.1, forward strand.
CCGTTTCCCATTCGTAGCGCAACGTCTCCACAGCGCTCTGGCGGGCGGTTGCCTCCTGCACGATTTCGTCGAGAAGTTGCGGCTCCTTTCCTTGCGACGCGAGCGCCAGGACAGCGACGAAGATGAGCCCCGCACAGAGCCCGCACGCTGTGATGATGCTACGCCAACTCGTTCCCTTGGCTGAACGTATCTCAGGTGTCACTGTATATGCCTCCGTATCGCAGTGTGAATGTGCCTGCGAACGCTCCCTCCATCAGTTGCAGCAGAGCGTCCGTTGTATCGGGTACGTCTGCGACTTCGGCGGAAAGACGTGAGTTGCCTCCCTCGGGTTCCCATAGCCTGTGCAATAGGCGGACCCCGACAGATAGGCGGTGAGCCCGTTTGTACCCCCAGCGGGGCAACTCTCTGTGCCGTGGGCGTTGAAGGGGGAGCAAACCCACTGCGCGTTCGTGAAAGTCCACTTCGCGTACTCGTATCCCGGCAGGATCGAGGCCTTCCACTTCTGGATGTTGCGGCACTCGGGCAACTCGCAGTCTGCTGTAGCTGTCCGGCTCGTGAGTAGCCCGGCCGCACCTGTCAGGCCGAGAAGAAAGCAAGTCGCAACTGCGCCGGACACCAGGACGCGCCATTTACCCATTGGCGGAGACCTCCAAGAGAACTGAACGTAGCCGCACTCTTCAGCATCAATCTCTTACACACATTGCATTATAGCCGCACAGGAACGGCCAGGCAAGAGATAAATGCCGAGGGCGCGCTTGTTGCTTTCTGAACCGAACGTTGGTTTATAGTGCAAAATGCGTGCCTTTGTCTACAGCATAAACCAGATAGCTTCATGTACATCTGCGGCGCGCGGTGGTCCATCAAGCCAGCCCACCGCTGCCGAGCACCCTTTCCCTACGGTCGCTCGGGCCAGCCTTCCCGCTCGATGCCCCCGGTGTTCCCTGCGGGCCCACGAGCGCTCCCACTCCCGGCGCAAGGCGGAGGACTTCCGGCCCGCCGAGCAGTCTGCCGAGGGATGCTACTGGATGCCCAGGATCCGCCGGTTGCGTTCGGTGTCCGTCTCGCCGCCGGCGAAGTCGTCGAAGGCCACCTCGGTGGCCTCGATGATGTGGTCGGCGATGAACGGAGCGCCCTCGCGCGCGCCCTGCTCGGGGCTCTTCACGCAGCACTCCCACTCCAGCACGGCCCATCCGGTGTAGCCGGCCTCGGTCAGCAGCGTGAACACACGCTTGAAGTCCACCTGCCCGTCGCCCAGGGAGCGGAACCGGCCGGCGCGGTCGGCCCAGCCCTGGTAGCCGCCGTAAACGCCCACCCGCCCGTCCGGGCGGAACTCGGCGTCCTTGACGTGGAACGCCTTGATGCGCTCCCCGTAGAGCCGGATGAACTCGCAGTAGTCCAACTGCTGGAGCAGGAAGTGGCTCGGGTCGTAGTTTATGCACGCCGCCGGGTGGTCGTCAACGTAGTCGAGGAACATCTCGAAGGTCGCCCCGTCGTAGACGTCCGAGCCCGGGTGCAGCTCGTAGGTGAAGGCCACGTCGTGGTCCAGAGCCATGTCCAGCAGCGGGCGCCAGAGCCGGGCCAGCTCGGTGAACGACTCCTCGATGAGCCCCGGCGGGCGCTGCGGCCAGGGATACATCATGTGCCAGGCGAACCCGCCGGACATGACCGGGATGCTGTCCAGGCCCAGGTTGGCGGATGCGCGGATGGCCTTCTGCAGTTCACCGGCGGCCCACTCGGCGCGCTCCCGGCCGCGCAGGCCCTCGGGGTAGAAGCCCTCGAAGGCCACCTCGTATGCCTTGCTGACCGCCAGGCACTGGCCGGCCAGGTGGGCCGCCAGCTCGGTCGGCTCCAGGCCGATCTCGTCCAGCACGCCCAGCAGCTCGTCGCAGTAGGCCTCGGACTCCGCCGCCGTGTCCAGGTCAATGAGCGCCTGCTCGTTGACGGGGATCTGGACGCCTTTGTAGCCCAGGTCGGCCATGTAGCGGCCCAGGTTCTCCAGGTTGTCAAACGGCTCCTCGTCGCGCAGGAACTGCGCCAGGAACACCGCCGGTCCTTTCATCTTAGCCATCGTCGCCTCCTCATTCCGCCTCGCGAATGCAGTCTCTTACCAGTTCGGCCATCTCGGGGCCGCAGGTGCCGGCGCTGCGCATCTCGCCCGCTCCCCTCTCGTCCATCAGGTGCACCACCCCCAGCGCCCGACGCAGGTTGTCGCGTGAGATCTCGATGAACCGCCGCGGCTCGTCCCGGTAGGGAAACAGGTCCAGCCCGAACCAGCCGTCGTAGCCCGTCTGCTCCAGCACGTACATGGCGCTGACCAGCCGGATGAAGTTGACCGTGCCGGGCGGCAGGTCGGCGTCGCACTGCTGGTCGTTGTCGTTGAAGTGGGTGTGGTAGAGCCGGCCGTAGCGGCAGATCAGCGAAAGCTGGTCCTCCAGGTTCTCCGCCGCAATCATGCTGTGGCCGATGTCCAGGTTGATGCCGAAGTTCGGGTCGTCCACCTCGTTGACGACGCACAGCGCCTGGGCCGTGTTGCCCATCATGATGTGTGTGCGCGGCTCGAAGGGCTTCGGTTCGATGCACAGCTTCGTGCCGTAGCCGTTGGCGTGGATGTGGTCCAGTATCTCCCGCACGCTGTCCACGTAGCGCTGATAGAGGGCCATGTAGTCGCTCTGGAGCGGGAAGTCGTTGCCGTCGGTGGCCGGCCACAGGACGCTGATGGGCACGTCGAAGCGCGCGCCCATGTCCAGGGCGTCCTTCACGCGGGCGACGGCGGCGGCGCGCACCTGCGGATCGCTGTCCGCCAGCGCGCCGTGCATGTATCTCTGTTCGGTCCAGGTGTGGCCGCAGAGCTGCACTATCTGCAGGCCGTAATCGTCGAGCACCCTCTCGATATCGTCCGCGTTCTCATCGTTCAGTTCAGTGGGCAGGTGCAGCTCGATACCGTCTACACCTTCGATCTCGCCCACCTCCCGTATGCGCTCCAGGACGGGGACGAACTCCTTGAACCCGGACGGGTTGAACCGGTCCGGCAGGTTGGTGTTGCCCCAGATGCCCATGCTTATCTTCAGTTCGTCCATTGCCTCCTCCGTTGCGGCCGTCAGCGGCCGGGGTAGCCGCTCAGGCCGGGATCGGCGATGCGTTCATGCTCCTGCTGAAGGAACGCCTCCACCTCGTCGAGGGATATAGGGGCGGTGGCGCCGTCTTTGGTGGCGACCAGTGCGCCCAGGGCATTGCCCAGTTCACAGCACTCCGCCAGCAGGTGCCCCCGCAACAGCAGGTGGATGAACCCCGCGCTGAACGCGTCGCCCGAGCCGCAGGTATCCACCAGGTCCACCCGGTAGCCGGGGCAGTAGACCTGCTGGCCCTCGGCCGAGGCGGCGAAGGCCCCCCGCTCACCGAAGGTCACGACGCAGTCGGTCAGTGCCCATTCCTCGATCATCACCCGGGCGAACTCCGGCACGTCGGCCGTGCCCAGCTCGAGCATCTCGTCCAGCTCGGCCACCTCGTCGTCGTTCAGCTTGAGCACGTCGCTGTGCTTGAGCGACACGGTCACCGTGTGCCGATTGTAGCAGTTTCGCCGCAGGTTGATGTCCAGCAGCTTCACGGCGCCGCCCGCCTGTGCGAGCAGTTCCTCCAGCGTCTCGCGCGAGGTCTCGGTGCGCTGGACAAGCGTGCCGAAACAGAGGCAATCCGCCTCCGCCGCCGCATCGCGCAGCTCGTCGGTGGCCTCGATGTGGTCGTAGGCCACGTCGGGCACGATGTGGAAGTCCGGGTTGTTCGGATCGTCCAGGTCCACCTCGACGGTGCCGGTAGGTGCCTCTTCGTCCCACTGCACGAAGCGCGTGTCCATGCCCAACTCGTCAATGCGATCGGCGGCACGCCGGCCCAGCTCGTCCGTGCCAAGGCGTGTCACGATGTGCGCCAGGTCGCGCAGGGACTGCACGCGGTATGCGAAGTTGAACGGCGCTCCGCCGAGCTGGGGCCCTCCGGGCAACAGATCCCACAGCGTCTCCCCGTACGCCAGCACGCTCTTCGCCATCTTCGTCTCCCCTTCCCGATTGGCCGATGGGTGGGCCGCCGGGTTAGCAGCCTGTTGAAAAAGGGGTAGGTCCGGCGTCCCCGCCGGACCAGGCGCGGCGAGACGCCGCGCCTACCCAGTCAGAGGGTGAGCGCCGCTGGGTGAATGAGTTCTTCAACAGCGTGTTGACCCTCCGCTGATTGTGACGGCATCCGCCCGCGCGCGCAACCGCGTCGACAGGTGATTCTGCCTCGTGACGCTGGCGGCGGGGCTCTCGGCGCGGCTCCCGCTCCGTTGATTCGCAGATACGCTTACGTTTCCAGCCTTCCTGGAAGTCGTGTGTGCAGAGATCCGACTGAGGTGAGGATGCAGATGCATGCGCCTGGCGTCTGCGCCGCGAGGCGGCGCGGGAATACAGCCGGGGGTTTCCAACCCCCGGAACCTGTCGCCGCGCATTCAGCCCGCCCCGGAGGGGCGGCGCACACCGCGTCCAGCGTTCTCATCCACTCACGATGGACCCGTTGTAGTCTCGCAGCGCCCCTCCAGGGCGCCCGGGTTGCTTTGCCGCCCCGAGTCCCGGTGCTGAAGCACCGGGCTGTATCGCGACGCCCCTGCCGGGGCGTCCGGCCGGCTGAACCCAGAGCCAACTGCGGCGCCTTATCTCATCGCATTTGTGAATAGCCGTACTCAGTTTGTGCAGAGCGCCTTCAGGTCCTCAAGCGTCACGCATTCGCCGGGCGGGTCGCCCAGGGCATCATAGACGGCGTCCGCCTCGCTGAAGTCCTCGTCCACGGTGTAGGTGCTGGTTGTGATGACGCAGTTCATGCCGGCGGCCTTTGCGGCCAGCAGGCCGTTGCGGCTGTCCTCGACCACCATGCACTGGCTGCCTCCCAGCCCGAGCCGCTGCTTTGCCAGGTTGTAGATCTCCGGGTCGGGTTTCTTGTTGGAGACCACGTCGCCGGCCAGGATGGCGGCGAACTCGTTCATCCTCTCGGCACCCAGAAGCTCCCGGACCACGGCCTTGACGGCGCGCTGGTTGGAGGTGGAGCAGACGGCGAGCGTGGTGCCGTCCCGGATGGCCTCGTCCACCAGGCGCTTTACCCCCGAACGGAGGGGCAGCCGGCCGCCCTCGATGATCTCCATGTAGCGGGTGGTCTTGACCCGGTGGAGGTCGCGGATGAACTGGTCCCTGTCTTTGGCCTGCTCCGGCCAGCCTTCCTGCTGGAAGTAGTGCCGCATGCGCTCCTTGCCGCCGCTGACCGCCAGCAGCTCCCCGTACAGCTCCACGTCCCAGCGCACCGGGAGGGCGAACAGCTCGAAGGCCCGGTTGAAGGCCACCCGATGCCCGTCCTTCTCGGTGTCCACCAGCACGCCGTCGCAGTCGAAGATCAGCGCCTCCATCATGGTTCTACCTCCAGCGTCTCCACGTTCTCCAGGCACTCGACCACCCGGCCGAGGAAGCGGGCGGCTTCGGCGCCGTCCACAGCCCGGTGGTCGCAGCCCAAGGTCAGCGTCATCATCAGCCGCACGCCGATGCCGTCCCCGGTCGGGACAACGCGCTCCCGCGCGGCGCCGGCGGCCAGGATGCCGCACTCGGGCGGGTTGATGATGGGCAGGAACTCCCGCACGCCCCACATGCCCAGGCTGCTGACGGTGAAGCTGCCGGTTGCTCCCGAGGTCAGCGCTCCCCGCCGGGCGGCCTCCGCGTTTTCCTTCGAAAAGCGCGATATCTCATCCAGAATCTTCTGGTCGGCGTCGGGAATCACCGGTACCAGCAGGCCATCGTCGGTCGCCACGGCCACTCCGATGTTCACCCGCTCCATCACGGTCAGGCCGTCCTCGGACACGTGCGCGTTGAGCCGCTCGAACTCGCGCAGCGCCAGGGCGGCGGCCTTGATGACCAGGTCCGTGACGGTCAGGTGGACTCCGCCGGCCTCGTTGTGCGCCCGGCGCCACTGCTCTGTCTCGGTCAGGTCGGCATCGGCCGAGACGTAGAAGTGCGGAATGGTGCGGACGCTGCGGGTCAGGCGCTGGGCGGCGACGCGGCGGACCTTGCCGAAGGGCAGGAATCCGCCGGCCCGCTCGGGCGCTGGCACGTCCCGCCTGATGATGCGTCCTCCGGGCCCGGTGCCGTGGACCTCGGACAGGTCCACGCCGCGTTCCCGGGCCACGCGGCGGGCCGAGGGTGAGGCCACCGGCCTCCCGGCGGCCTCCTCCCCGCCTTCCGCAGCCCCGCTCCCATGCTCGGTCACGCTTTCCGTCACGAGCGATTCCTGCGGCCGCTCCTGTTCGGTTTCGGGCAGCGGCTCGTCCGGCTCGCCGATGTAGGCGATGGGTGCGAACACCTCCACCTCTTCGCCCTCGCCGTGGAGTATCTTCCTCACCACGCCCGCCCGCTCGGCTTCCACCTCGAAGGCCGCCTTCTCCGACTCGACGACCACCACGACCTCGCCTTCCTCCACGCGCTCGCCCTCCGCCTTGCGCCACTCGATGATCTCGGCGCTCGGGATATCCTGTCCGACCTGGGGCATGATGACAGTTATCATCTCACTCAGACCTCGACCTCGGATGCCTTCCCCGCCGAGCCGAACCGCTCGATGTTGTCCGCCATCTCCCGCTTGACGCGCTCAAACTGGGCGGCGATCACCTTCAGCGGGCTATACTGTCGGTGCTCGGCGTGGAAGTCGCAGAAGCCGTCAATGAACGCGTACTTGAGCTGGGTGGAGATGTTGACCTTCGCGCAGCCCAGCTCGATGCACCGCTGGAAGACATCGTCTGACAGGCCCGTCCCCCCGTGCAGGGCGATGGGCAGGCCGGTGCGCCGGGCGATCTCCTCCAGCCGGTCGAAGGCCACTTTCGGCTCGCCCTTGTAGACGCCGTGGGCCGTGCCGATGGCCGGGGCGAAGGCCGCCAGCCCCAGCCCTTCGCAGAACTCGACGGCCTTGTCCGGGTCGGCCAGGCCGGCTTCCTCCTCGGAGACCTCGATGTCGTCCTCGACGCCCCGTATCTGGCCCAGCTCCGCCTCCACGCTGACGCCCTCCGGTGCCGCCGCCTCGACCACCTGCCGCGTCATCGCCAGGTTCTTCCCGTAGGGCTCGCGGGAGCCGTCTATCATCACCGAGGTCCAGCCGGCCTCGATGCAGCTCTTGCAGTAGTCCACGTCGCGGCAGTGGTCCAGGTGCAGCGCGACGGGCACCGGCGAGTCGCCGGCGATCTGCCGCGCCCACTCCACCAGCGGCCCATGGCCCCAGCGCACGACGGTCTTGACCGAGGTCTGCACGATCACGGGCGCCTCCAGCTCCTCGGCCGCGCGCACCACGGCCAGCATGGAGTTGTAGTCCACGATGTTGAACGCGCCGACGGCGTAGTGCCCCTCGCGCGCCGCCTTCAGTATCGGGGTCAGGTTCACCAGCGGCATGGCTTGTCTCTCCTCTCGCTTCAGCCTGCTCTGTAGGAAACATGGCTTTACGGTTACGAACCGCCGGGCCGGTTCCAGCTCAGCGGTCGTGTGTAGCACAGGCGCCCTCGCCTGTGGCCTTCCCCAGCCGGGGGCGGCTGGGCTACAAGCCATGTTTCCTACAGAGCAGCCTCCGTCTTCAGTCCGAGTAGGTCGCCCGACGCACTGCCGCGACGATGTCCGCCACCTGTGGGACGCAGGCGGCCTCCAGCTCCAGGTTGAACGGGATGGGCGTGTTCAGCCCGGCCACGATCTCGATGGGCGCGTCCAGGTAGTCGAACGCCTCCGCCTGGATGACGGAGGCGATGTCGGACGCCACCCCGCCCCGGCGCGCCGCCTCCTGGACGATGACCACGTGCTCGGTCCTGCGCACCGAGGCCACGATGGTCTCGGTGTCCAGAGGCACCAGCGTGCGGGGGTCCACCACCTCCACCTCGATGCCCTGTCCGGCCAGCTTCTCGGCCGCCTCCAGGCAGCGTGGCACCATGCCGGACCATGCGATGACGGTCGCGTCGGTCCCTTCCCGCTTCAGGTCGGCCGCGCCCAGCTCGCTCAGATGCTCCCCCTCCGGCACGGGTCCCTCGGTCATGTAGAGCCGCTTGTGCTCGATGAAGATGACCGGGTCGTCGGCGCGGATGGCGCTCTTCAGCAGACCCTTCGCATCGGCCGGCGTCGAGGGCATGACGACCTTGAGCCCGGGGACGTGGTAGAAGAGCGCCTCCAGGCTCTGGGAGTGCTGGGCGGCCAGGCCGTTGCCCACGCCGCCCTGGGTGCGCAGCACCAGCGGCACGCGGCCCTTGCCGCCGGTCATGAAGCGATACTTGGCGGCCTGGTTGACGATCTGGTCCATCGGCAGCGTGGCGAAGTCTATGAACAGGATCTCCACCACCGGCCTCATGCCCGTGATGGCCGCGCCCACTCCGGCGCCGGTGAAGCTTGCCTCCGAGATGGGCGTGTCGATGATCCGCTGCGCGCCGAACTCCTCCAGCAGGCCGACGGTCACCTTGTAGGAGCCGCCGCGCTCGCCGATGCCCTCGCCCATGCAGAAGACCGACGGATCGCGGGTCATCTCCTCCCGCAGCGCCTCGTTGAGCGCCTGGCGGTATTCGAGGGTGCGCGTCTCGGCGTTCATCAGTACGTCTCCACCTCGCTCAGGAACTCCTCGACCGACGGCTCGGGGCTCTCGACGGCGAACTCGACGGCTTCCTCCAGCTTCTGGTCCGCTTCTCGTTCGATGTGCTCCGCCTCTTCCTCGCTCGCTCCGCCCCGCTCCCGCAGGTAGGCGCGTCCCTTCTCGACCGGGTCGTTGGCCCTGTAGTGGGCCAGCTCCTCCTCCGGCATGTAGTGTCCGGGGTCGTTGACGTGGTGGCCCATGAAGCGGTAGGTCTTCGCCTCAATGAGCACCGGCCCCTCGCCGCTGCGGCACTTGCCGGCCGCGTCGCGGGTGCAGTCATAGACCTCCAGCACGTCGTTGCCGTCCACCTTGCGGCTGTCCACCCCGAAGCCGATCCCGCGCTTGTGGAGGTCCGACTCGCGGGTCACCTCCCGGATGGGCGTCGAGACGGCGTACTGGTTGTTCTCGATGACGACGATGAGCGGCAGGTCCCAGGCGGCGGCCAGGTTCAGCGATTCGCAGAAGACGCCGTTGTTGGTCGCCCCGTCGGAGCAGAACACGGCGGTTACCCGGTCCTCGCCCCGGATGCTCGCGCCGAGGGCCGCGCCGACGCCGATGGGTATGCCGCCGCCCACGATGCCGTTGGCGCCCAGGTTGCCGGCGGTCACGTCGGCGATGTGCATCGAGCCGCCGCGCCCCTTGCAGTAGCCGGTCTCGCGGCCCAGAAGCTCGGCCACCATGTACTTCAGCTCCGCGCCGCGCGCGATGCAGTGGCCGTGGCCGCGGTGGGTGCTGGTGATGTAATCCCTGTCCTCCAGCGCCGCGCAGACGCCCGTGGCAATCGCCTCCTCGCCCAGGTAGGGATGGAAGTAGCCCCGGATCAGGCCCTTCCGGTAGAGCTTGATGCAGCGCGTCTCGAACTGCCGGATGGTGTAGAGGACCCTGTACAGATCGCTCAGCAGCTCCTTGGGATAGTCCTGATCGTTCACTGCTCGCCCTCCGCTTCGGGCCTCGAGTCGGACGCCCTGACCAGGAAGCGATACATGTCGCCGCGGTAGATGCTCCGCTCCATCTCCAGGATCAGCTCCTTGCCGCAGAAGGTCACGCCCTCGACGCAGAAGGCGGGAACCGGGTCTCTGAGGCCGAACCACTCCAGCTCGTCGTCCTCCAGTGTCACGGCGCTGAGCATCTGCTGGATCTCGGTCAGCTCCACGCCGTAGTCCCGGTAGATGCCGTAGAGGCTGCCGGTCAGGTCGCGCTCCTCGATGCCGGGGCAGAAGCGCTCGGCGATGTAGCGCGTCTCCCTCATCATCGGCGTGCCGTCGGCGTAGCGCATGCGCTCGATGACGCAGACCGGGCCGCGCAGCCGATAGGTGCGCCCGTGGAGCTCCAGGGAGCGGCCGCGGCTGCGGGTGCGCACGTCGAGCACCTCGGTCGAGGGCTCCCGCCCCGCCTGCAGCATGTTGCGCGTGAAGCTCAGGATGCGGTCCACGCTGCGCTCGACGGCGCGGGCGCACACAAACGTGCCGCGCCCTTTGACGCGCCTGGCCCAGCCGGCCTGCTCCAGGCGGGCCAGGGCGCGGCGGGCGGTCGTGTTGCTGACGCCGTAGCGCTCTATCAGCTCGTTCTCGCTGGGGGTGCGCTCGCCGGGGCGCAGCTCGCCCGCGCGGATGCTTTCGATGATGTCCTGGCTGATGCGGTAGTACTTCGGCAGGCTGGCCCGGGTCTTCGCCACGGCTTCCCCTGGACTTGGGCAACTTAACGCACTAAGTTATACGCGCGCAACCACGGACCGTCAAGCGAACCGCCGTGCGCAGCGGCTCAATGCAACAGGGAGGAGGATGCGATGGCAGCTCCGAGTTTCGAGCACGTCGTCATAGACACGGACGGGCCGCAGGATCCGCACGCCAAGGCGGTCGGCGACCTGGACGGGGACGGACGGGACGAACTGGTGGTGGCCAGCAGCGCCGGCGGGCCGCTGGTCTGGTACGACCTGGAGACATTCGAGAAGCACGTCATCCATCCCGCCGGCCGGTGGAGCTGCGACGCGCAGGTGGTGGACATGGACGGCGACGGCGTCCCGGACGTGCTCACCTCCAGATGGCAGGATCGCAACGAGATCGAGTGGTTCAAGAATCCGGGCGGACAGGGCCGGTGGGCGGAGAACTTCATCGGCCCGCGCCGGGCGCACGACATCCGCGTTGGCGATCTGGACGCGGACGGGGAACTCGAGATCGTCACCCGCAACCAGGGCGACAACGGGGACGTCATATACGTCTACAAGCGCGCCGAGCAGGACTGGCGGCGGCGCGGCATTGGCTGCCCGACCGGCGAGGGGCTGGTGCTCGCGCCGATTGCGGGCGGGCAGCGGCTGGACATAGTCATCGGCGGGCTGTGGTACGAGGCGCCGGCGGATTCGCTGGAGGGCGAGTGGACCGAGCACCGCTTCGCCGAATGGCCGGAGGACGCCGTCGTCCATCCGGCGGACATGAACGGCGACGGCCGCCCGGACGTGGTCCTGACCCGTTCGGAGGGTCCGCATCACATCTCATGGTTCGAGGCGCCCGACGACCCCCGCCGGCCGGACTGGGAGGAGCACGTGATCGGGGAGGACGTGGACTACGCCCACAGCCTGAGGGTCTGCGACCTGACCGGCGACGGATCACTCGACGTGATCACCGCCGAGATGCACCAGTCCGAGCGGCGGCGGGTGCTGGTGTACCTGAACGCCGGCGACTCGCTGAGCTGGGAGCGCCGCGTCCTGGCCGAAACCGGCTCGCACAACGTCTGCATCGCCGATCTGGGCGGGGGGCAGAAGGCCATAGCCGGCGCCAACTGGAGCGGCCCCCACCAGCCGGTCGAGATGTGGGTCGTCCAGCCACAGGGAACGGCGGGTTAGCCGCAGATGAACACAGATACACACAGATGACGGCGCGCGGCTCCGCCGTGTTGCCCTTGACCAGTGCCAATCAGTGTTAATCTGTGGCCCGTGCCGTTGCTCTGGACTTCGGCGTGGGCGTCCTCACCGCCTCGAAGATATCGCTGAGGCGCAGCCCAAGTCGGTCCGGTCTGGTCAGAAGCCAGCGGGGGAAGTGCGTGCCGAGCTTCTCGTGCATCAGCGCAGACCATTCTTGTTCATCCAATCCCAGCAACGCTTCGCCTGACGACGTATCCAGGAGGAAGTATCCGGGCTTGCGCACCGGATCGAAGTCCAGCTCCGGGCGGTTCACAAGGCGGCCGAACACGTAGCCTTCGTGAACTCCGACTTCCACAATGTCCGCCGGGACCACGCAGCTACGGTCGCCGCTGCCACGCGAACCCCAGATCATCCTGCTGTGACCGTGCGTCCTAACGAGTTCGTATCCCCCCGGGAGTTCGACACTGTAGTCCCCGACGCGCCCGCAGCCGCAGAGCATCAAAAGTGCGGCGAGCGCCACCGGCAGCAGTTTCGTGTTCAAGCTGTCTCCCTGCGTCCGAGCCGAAGCCGTCGAAGGTCGCGCCCGTTCAACTGAGCAGATACAGCAGCACGAGTAGGACAAATCCAATGGCGCAGCCGGCTGCGATGGACGCCAGCAGGCCTCGCGCCTCCATCAGCTTGTACAGCAGGGGGTCGTCCCGGCCATCCTGAATCCCGCCACTGGTCGGCTCGGTGCTGCCCAGACGCCGCAGTCGCAGCACGCTCAGCAGGCACCATCCCACGGCTGCGATCAACATACCCGTCAGCAGGCATGAGACCGTCGCCCACCCCGGCCCAAGCCGTCCCCACAAACTGGGGTCTCGGTAGACCAGCACGCCATGGCCGCGCACGGGGAACCGCAGTGGCCCTACGTCCCAATCCATAAGGGCGATCGTGCCATCCAGGTCGTACTCAAACCGCGTCCTGTCAGGGATTCGCGGGGGCCCCCAGTCCTTCCACCGCAACCGCATGTACGGCGCCCCGCCGCTCAGGTAGCCGCCGCCGGGCATCAGCGTTACGCCCGTCGCGCCTACCTCAATGTACGCGTCTCGTGGCAGCGTGGACTCCACAACCGCCCGCTTACCGCACGGCCCTTCCAGCTCAAGCTTGACCAGCAGGCTGCCGACAGTGTGAAGGCCGTACTCCCCGGGCGGCAGTCCTCCTCGCGGGAACAGCCGAGCGCGCACATCGAGGGCATCACCCCCGTCCCGTGCAATCTCGTACATCTCCACCCACAGGTAGGGCCCTTCGGGTTCATCCTTGAAGCCGCCGAACATCTCGAATGCGCGCCGCTCTCCGTCGGTCCAGTCAGCAGGCGGCTCCGCCGCCTGAGCGGCCGCACTGAGCAGAGCCAGTGCGGCAACCATCAGGAGAGCTGCACGCCATCCGCTCGGGCTGGTTGGCTCGGTCATGTATTCCTCACGTCACAGCACGCTTCCGCCTGCGTCCCGCTCCCAGTCCCATGCAACACAATACTACCACACTTCGTGGCCTTTGTGGACACAATTCAGGCGCTGTCCAAACACCGGCGGGCTGGCGACAGATGGACGCAGATACACACAGATGCGGCAACGTCCCAGGCAAAGCACCGTTCCTCGATGCCTTCGCCGTTGATCAGTGTCAACCGGTGCTCATCTGTGGCCCGTGCTGTTGTTGCGCCGCGGCCTGGCGGAGGCGTTCGTAGAGCACCATGCCGGCGGCTACTGTGACGTTGAAGCTGTCCGCGCCGCCGTGCATGGGGATGGTGACCAGGTCGTCGCAGACTGCCCGCACCTCGTCGGAGACCCCCACGCTCTCGTTGCCCAGCACCACGGCCACCCGGCCGGTCAGGTCGGCGTGCCAGCAGGGGCGTTCGCCGTGTGCGGACGTGCCGACCACGCGGAGGCCGTCGCCTTTGAGCGACTCCAGGTAGTCCGCCGGATTGGCCGCAATCGCGATGGGCACGCGGAAGATGGAGCCGGTGCTGGAGCGCACTGCGGCGCGGGACCAGGGGTCGGCCGAGTCGCGCGTGAACATGGCGCAGCAGGCGCCGCAGGCGTCGGCCGTGCGCACCAGCACCCCCACGTTGCGCGGGTCCTGTATCTGCTCGCCGACCAGCGCCAGGCCGTCGGCGTCCAGCAGTCCTCGCACGTCGGCCGACGGCGGACGTTCAAGCACCGCCAGCGCGCGCACGGAGGTCTCGTAGCCCAGGTCGAGTATCTTGAAGAACACGCCCCGCGTGACGCGCCGCCAGGGGATGCCGCGCCGGCTCGCCTCGGCCCCCAGCTCCTCCAGCTCCGGCCCCTCGACGGGATGGAGGAAGAACAGCTCCCGCACCGGTGCGCCGGCCTCGACCGCCCGTCGGGCCAACCGGAGGCCGTCGGCCAGGAAGGCCGTGGGCTCCTCCCCGCCGATTACCCCCAGCGCCCGGCGCGCGCCATCCACGGCGGGGTGCTTGATGCTGCCGATGGGCTCGTCCTGGTGCGCCACCCTCAAGACTCCCTGGGTGTTGACTGCTTGCTGCCCGTCGCTACGTCAGCCCATAGATCTGCGGCGGCGCGAGGCATTCGGGGAACCGGCCCATCAACTGCCTCCGCACGGCGTAGCACAGGTGGCAGGCGTCAACGTATTCGCCCTCGTGCTGGACTCCGTAGCGCGCCGCCAGTTCCGCCGGGCCGCCCTCCAGCAGCGGGCCGCAGACGGGGTGGGAGGCCGGCTCGTAGCCGGCGACCAACTCGGGCAGAGCCGTCTGCCAGACGTTCCCCGTGCAGACGCCCTGGCACAGGTGCACGTAGCCGCAGGCGTCCACGTGCACGCGGCCGGGGTCGGCCAGGTCCTCGAACGGGCACTCGGTGAACTCCTGCCAGGGCCGGCGGGGCATGCCTTCGATGAGCTTCTCGCTCGCCCGCCCCCGGAACATCACGCCGCCCTCGACCGACTGCCCGTCCGCCACCGTCGGTCGGTCGGTGGTCATCACGGAGCAGCCCATTCCGAGGGCCTGGCAGGCCGCGGCGGCGTTCGGCGCAAGGCCCGCCTCGCCGGCATCGTGGTAGAGCGAGCCGTCGCTGACGCTCAAGGAGGCGAGCCCGGCCTCGCGCAGCGGCCGCAGCCACAACTCCGCGTCGGCCGGCGACGTGGCCCAGTAGGCATTCGTCACGATACCGGGCCTGAGTCCCATCTCGTGCACCAGCCGCACGCCCTCCAGCATCAGCCCGTAGAACAGGAACGGCTCGCCGCCCTCGAAGAACACCGTCTCGACGCTGCCCAGGCGCTCGACCTGGCCCAGCAGGCGGACGATCTGCTCGGACCTGAACGTGCCGTCGGCCCACGGGCTGCCGAACACGAAGCAGTGGTCGCACTCCTTGGTGCATCGGTAGGTGAGCAACAGGTGGACTCCGCTGAGCATCTGCGCTATCCCGTGGGAGAGGGCGGACAATGACTCACGCCGGAGGCG
>JAWOCH010000156.1:0-2857 GCA_046483865.1 Candidatus Brocadiia bacterium
AAAGCGGCTGGAGCGGATGGAGAACCTGGCGACCCAGCACGGGGGAGTCAGGCGGGCCTACGCCATCCAGGCCGGCCGCGAGGTGCGCGTGCTGGTGGACGCCGAACGGCTCCAGGACGCGGCCGCCGGACGGCTGTCTCACCAGATAGCCCGCGAAATCGAAGAGGAACTCCAGTACCCCGGCGAGATCACCGTGACCGTCATCCGGGAGACCCGGTTCCAGGAGGTCGCGCACTGATTCGGTTAGTTCCGGTTCCGCTACAGGGAGGGTGTCGCCATGGCGAACTTGCTGGTCGTTTTCCACTCAAAGGGCGGTAATACCGAGAGAATGGCCGAGGCAGTGGCCGAGGCCGCCGGGGAGGCCGGCGCACAGGTCACACTGAAGAGCGTCGAGGAGACGGCGGCCGAGGAGCTGCAGCACTTCGACGCCATCATCGCCGGCTCGCCGACCTACTACGGGCTTCTCAGCGCGCCGCTGAAGGCGCTGCTGGACGAATCGGTCCAGTGGCACGGCAAGCTGACCGGCAAGGTGGGCGGCGCGTTCACCTCGTCGGCCAATGTCGGCGGAGGCAACGAGACGACCATCCTTAGCATCCTCCAGGCCATGCTCATCCACGGCATGGTGGTGCAGGGCACCGCCGCCGGGGACCACTACGGGCCGGTGGCGATCGGTCGGCCGGAGGAGCGCGCCCTGGACGGCGCCCGCGCCCTGGGCAAGAGGGTGGCCGAACTGGCCGAGAAGCTGCACGGGTAGACGTGCGCCCTTAGCTCAGAGCAGGACGCTCTTGGCCTCGAGGACGAAGTCAGTGACCAGGTCGCGCGATTTGACGCCGGGCTCCTCCTCCACGCCGCTGGCCACGTCCACGGCGTAGGGGCGGGCGGTGTGGACGGCCTTTGCCACGTTGTTGGGCGTCAGGCCGCCGGCCAGCAGTAGCTTGGCCCGGGCGGAGGCTTGCCGCGCCAGGTCCCAGTCGAAAGTACTGCCCGTGCCGCCGGGCTGGTCCTCCACGTAGGCGTCCAGCAGGAAGGCGTCCACGTCGTAGCGCTCCAGTTCGCTGAGGTCATCCTCATCGCGTACGCGGACGGCCTTGATGATCCGGAACTCCTTCAGCTTCTCCACTACCTGCGGGCTCTCATGCCCATGAAGCTGGGCGTAATCCAGCCGGCAGTGGCGCATGATGTCGCGCACGCGCTCGGGCGAGCGGTCTACGAACACGCCGACTGCGGCCACGAAGGGGGGCAGGGCCATGCGCATGGCCCGCGCCCAGTCCGGTTCGACGTAGCGGGGGCTGGGGGGGAAGAAGTTGAACCCCACGGCGTCCGCGCCGGCGGCGGCCGCCATCAGCGCGTCCCGAGGGCTGGTCACGCCGCATATCTTCACTTTCGCCATCATGGCTATGGCTCCGGCAGGGGCAGCTTGGGGGATGGCTGATGCGTCAGCGTGTCGAGTCTCGCAGTTCCTCGTAGTCGTGCGCCGGCATGGGCAAGTCGTTGCGCAGCCTCAGGAACGGATCTTCCGTCACCTGCAGGTGTTCATCCAGTGCGGCCCGCATCTGGTGCAGCTTGTCGCGGTGCTCGGGTTTGTCGGCAAGGTTGTCCATCTCCCCGCAGTCTTCCTGCAGGTCGTAGAGTTCCTCAGTGCACCGGCGGGCGGGGTAGTATTCGAAAACGCGGCGGTTCTTGCGGAACCCGGAGGGGCACCATTCCAACTCGGGAATGACGAAGTCGAAGATGCAGGTGCGCAGGCCCTTGCGAATGTACTTGAAGCGCCGGGAGCGGATCATGCGGGCGGGGTCGTAGTAGTTTGTGTAGTTCCGCTGTGCGTAGATGTAGGGCCGCTCGATGGCCGAGCCGCCGTAAACGATGCTGGCGAAGCTCTCGCCCTGGACCTTCGCCGCCACCTCCTCCGGCATGGACAGGCCCAGCAGGCGGAAGAGGGAGGGCAGGATGTCCACGTGGCTGGTCAGCGCCTCGCAGCGGCGCCCCGCCGGCAGCGTCCCCGGCCAGCGCAGCATGGCCACCACCTTGCACCCGCCGTCATAGAGCGTCCCCTTGGCGTGCATGAACGAGGCGCCGTGATCGGAGGTGAACACCAGCAGCGTGTCCTCGCTCAGACCGGTTTCGTCCAGCGTGCGCACGATACGACCGACCATCTTGTCCACCAGGTTGACCGCGCCGTAGAAGTGAGCCAGATCCTCGCGGACCTCCGGCAGGTCGGGCAGGTATCGGGGCACGAACACGTCCTCCGGGCTGGCCGGTTCGTAGGCGTCCCGGCGGAAGTGCGACGGCGCATGTCCGAAGCGGTGTGTCTCGGCGAAACCGATGGCGGCGAAAAAGGGCGACTCCCTCTGTTCCGGCAGGTTGCGCAGCCAGTCGGTGAAGATCGGCACGACCAAATCGCAGTGCTGCCGCCCGGAGGGGCCGTGATGCTCCTGGTAGCCCAGTGCACTGACCGACCAGTGCTCATGCTGCAGACCGAACAGGCAGGTTGTGTAGCCCTGCTGGGCCAGCAGCGCGGGCAGGGGCGGGTAATCCTCGACATCCAGCGACCAGCCCCGGTGCACCAGGCCCATCAGGCCGTTGGTGTGGGGGTAGGTGCCCGTCACCAGTCCCCCCCGGCTGGGGGAGCAGACGCAGCCGCAGGAGAAGTGGTTCTCCAGCACCACGCCTTCCTTCGCCATCTCGTCGAGGTTGGGCGTGCTGACCGGCTCTCCGTAGGGCCCGATGTGGTCGCCCAGGTCGTGGCACGTGATGAGAACTACGTTGGGAAGGTTCATGGCGGACGCTCCGCTCGCATGACGCGGCACTGGTATCGCTCAACCCAATATACACGCTCTGGCGCGCGGCGCAAAGTCCC
>JAWOCH010000202.1:0-5260 GCA_046483865.1 Candidatus Brocadiia bacterium
CCTCGCCTGTGACCGTTCCCAGCTGAGAACCCGTATGTAGCACAGGCGCCCTCGCCTGTGACCGTTCCCAGCTGAGGACCCGTATGTAGCACAGGCGCCCTCGCCTGTGACCGTTCCCAGCCGGGGGCGGCTGGGCTACAAGCCATGCTTTCTACAGAGCAGCGCGAGGCTTGAGACCTGAGGAACGGTAGCGGCACTGCGCCGTTGCCGTAACTCACGCCTACGTCCCCTCCCGCCAGCCGGAGAGGTATTGCTTCTGGCGGTCGCTGAGGGCGTCTATCTGGATGCCCATCGTCTTCAGCTTCAGGCGGGCGACCCACGCGTCAATCTGCTGGGGCACCGAGTAGACTTCCGGCTCCAGCCCCTCCGCCTCGCGCAGGGCGTACTCCGAGGTGAGTGCCTGGACGGCGAAGCTCATGTCCATCACGGCGGCCGGATGCCCCTCGGCGGCGGCCAGATTCACCAGCCGCCCCTCGGCCAGCAGGTATAGCTGCCGCCCGTCCTCCAGGAGGAACGCGTCCACGTTCGGACGCACCTGCCGGACGATGTCCTCCGACAGCTCGGCGAGCTGGCCGATGTTGATCTCCACGTTGAAATGGCCGGAGTTGGCCAGTATGGCGCCGTCCTTCATGCGCTGGAAGTGCTCCTCGCGCAGCACGTCCGCGTCGCCGGTCACCGTGATGAACAGGTCGCCCAGCGGGGCGGCCTGCTCCATGGGCATGACCTGGAAGCCCTCCATGGCCGCCTCCAGGGCCTTCAGAGGGTCCACCTCGGTGACGATGACGTTCGCCCCCATGCCGTCCATGCGCCGGGCCAGGCCGCGTCCGCACATGCCGTATCCGGCCACCACCACGGTCATGCCCGCCAGCAGCACGCCGGTGGCCCGCATGACGGCGTCCACCGTGCTCTGGCCGGTGCCGTAGCGGTTGTCGAACAGGTGCTTGGTCATCGCGTCGTTGACGGCGAAGACGGGGAACCGCAGAACGCCGTCCCGTTCCATCGCCCGCAGCCGGGTCACCCCGGTGGTGGTCTCCTCCATGCTGGCCACCACCTTGTCGGTGGGATACTCGTCCTCGGTCAGGATGGTGGTCACCAGGTCGGCGCCGTCGTCCATGGTCAGGTGGGGGTCGTGGGCGAGGGCGCTCTCGATGTGGTCGTAGTATGTATCCTGGTCCTCCCCCCGGCGGGCGAACACGGGCGTCTCGAAGTGCTCCACCAGCGCGGCGGCCACCTCGTCCTGGGTGCTCAATGGGTTGGACGCGCAGAGGACCACGTCTGCCCCGCCGGCCTTCAGCGTGCGGGCCAGGTTGGCCGTCTCGGTGGTGATGTGGAGGCAGGCGGAGATGCGGCTGCCGTCCAGCGGCTTCTCCTTCGCAAACCGGCGGCGGACCTCTTGAAGCACGGGCATGGAGCGATCGGCCCACTCGATGCGGCGCAGGCCATCGTCGGCAAGGGACGCGTCGGCAATGTCGGCGTTCATGGATCTCCTCGCGATCGGAATGTGGCAGGCCACAGAGAACGGACAACTACGGGGCCACAGATGAACACAGATGAACACAGATTACAGCAAACGCATTTACAACACGAGAAGCATGCTCATCGTCGTGCCGCTGCCGTTGATCAGTGTTAATCTGTGCAGATCTGTGGCTCATTCGCTGTTCCGGCCGTGGCGGCACCGCGCATTCGTTTGTTGCCGTACGCCGTTTTTTACTTCAGAATTCAGACTTCAGAATTCAGACTTCTGCTTTTAGATGCCGGCCTTCTGCCGCAGCACGTCCGCCCGGTCGGTCCGCTCCCAGGTGAACTCCGGCTCTGAGCGGCCGAAGTGACCCAGGGCGGCCGTCTTCAGGTAGATGGGCCGCAGCAGGTCGAGCTGCTCGATGATGGCCCGTGGCCGCAGGTCGAAGCACTCCTCGATCAGCTCCTGGATGCGGTCCTCGGGCACCTTCGCCGTGCCCTCGGTGCGGACGTGGATGCTGACCGGTTCGGCGATGCCGATGGCGTAGGCGATCTGTATCTCGCAGACGTCGGCCAGCCCGGCGGCGACAACGTTCTTCGCCACGTAGCGGGCCGCGTACGCACCGCTGCGGTCCACCTTGCTGGGGTCCTTCCCGCTGAAGCACCCGCCGCCGTGGCGCCCCCGTCCGCCGTAGGTGTCCACGATGATCTTGCGCCCGGTCAGGCCGCAGTCCCCCCGCGGCCCGCCGGTGACGAACCGGCCGGTCGGATTGGTGTGATAGGTGATGTCGTCGTCCGCGAACTCCTCCGGCAGGCAGGGGCGGATGATCTGTTCGATGAACGCCTCGCGCAGCTCCTGGCCGCCGATGTCGGGATCGTGCTGCAGGCTCAGGACGATGGTGTCAATGCCGACCGGCTTCAGTCCGTCGTAGCGGACGGTGACCTGCGTCTTGCCGTCGGGGCGGAGGAAGGACAGAGAGCCGTCGTCGCGCACCTGGCGGGCGCGGGCCATGATCTGGTGGGCCAGCATGATGGGCAGCGGCATGAGCTGAGGGGTCTCGTTGCAGGCGAAGCCCACCATCATGCCCTGGTCTCCCGCGCCCTGCTCATGGCCGCTCTCGGGGGCGGCGTCCACGCCGCGGGCGATGTCGGGCGACTGTGTGCTGAGTGCGACCAGGAAGTTGCAGTCGTCCGCGGTGAACCCGTAGGCCGGATCGGTGTAGCCGATATCGCGTATCACGCCGCGGGCCAGCTCGGCGTAGTTCGCCTCCGCGTTGGAGGTGATCTCGCCCGCGACGACGGTCAGGCCGGACTTGACGATGGTCTCGCACGCCACGCGGCAGGCCGGATCCTGCGCGATGAGCGCATCCAGGACGGCGTCGCTTATCTGGTCGGCCACCTTGTCCGGATGGCCGACGGCAACGGACTCGGAGGTGAACAGGTACTGCGAAGGAGCCATTCGGGATACCCCCACTGAGTGGTCCTGAGCAAACCGCGACTATAGCAGAAGCCGGGGGGCGCTGCAACTCGCGTGGGCTGACCTGGAGGGACGCGCTCCCACACGTCCGCGACGCCGTGTATGGTGGCCGGCTCATCGGTACAAAGAATAGTGCGGGTGGGCTGGGGTTGACCCACCCGCACGAGGGGCTGCTGTCGGGGAGGGGGGCACTCGCCCGACAGCTCACGACGCTTTCTTTTGGGTGGGAGCGTCGTGATGTAAGGGACAGGCAGCTACGTTCAGTTCAAGCAAAGACCATGCCAGTCGCAACGTGCTGCACGGCCCTGTTTCCCCCTCAATTCGGACAATCCTGCTCACTCCGTCTCTGAGCCCCGATTACGCGTTCCGGCGGTAAGAACTAACTCACCCCCAGCGCTCCGGTCACTATAGCGCACCGGCCCTCCAGATGCAAGAGAATATCCGATTTCTACAGTCAGCCGCCCGAAGTCTGTATTATTTACAGGCTTACGCAACGGGCGCGGGGTCAACGCAGGTCGTATTTCTGGATTTTCCGATAGAGCGTCCGCTCGCCGATGCCCAGAAGTTCGGCCGCGCGCTCCCGGTTGCCGTCCACCAGGTCGAGGGTGCGCTGGATGTGCAGCTTCTCCAACTCCTCCAGCGGCTGGCCGGCCAGCGCGCTGAGGGTCGGCTCCTCCCGCAGGCGGCCCATCTGCTCCAGCATGTAGTCGGGCAGGTCGTCTTCGCCCAGCACCTGGTCGGTGGTGGCCACGATCATGTGCTCGATGCAGTTGCGCAGCTCCCGCACGTTGCCCGGCCACTGGTAGCGGAACAGGATCTTGCGGGCGTCCGCGCTGAGCATCTCGACCGGCTTCTCGTAGACGTCGCTGAACTCGCGCATGAACCGTTCGATCAGCAGCGGTATGTCGCTCTGCCGCTCCCGCAGGGGGGGCACGGTGATGACCATCACGTTCAGCCGGTAGAATAGGTCGCGCCGGAAGGTGCCGTCCTCGATGTTCTGGGGCAGGTCCTGGTTGGTGGCCGCTATCAGGCGCACGTCCACGTGGCGGGCTTCGTTGCTGCCGACGGGGACCACTTCGCCGTACTCCAGCACGCGCAGCAGCTTCGTCTGGCTGGAGACGGGCATGTCGCCTATCTCGTCCAGGAACAGCGTGCCGTGGTTGGCGTACTCGAACAGGCCCTCCCGCGAGCTGACCGCCCCGGTGAAGGCCCCCTCCTTGTGGCCGAACAGCTCGCTTTCCAGGATGCTCTCCACCAGCCCCGCGCAGTTCAGGGGCACGAACCGGTTGTGTCGGCGGTCGCTGTTGTAGTGGATGGCGCGGGCGACCAACTCCTTGCCCGTGCCGGTCTCCCCCTGGATGAGCACGGTGGCGGAGGTGTTGGCGATCTGGCGCATCTTGCGGAAGACGCGCTGCATGGGCCGGCTGTTGCCCACGATGTTGGCGAAGCCGTAGCGCTCGGCCAGTTCGCTTTGCATGGCGGCCCGGTCGCGCACCAGCAGGACGTGCTCGGCCGCCCTGTCCACCATGGCGCTCAGCTCGACGGGGTTGACAGGGGTCTGCAGGTAGTAGAGGGCGCCTTCCTTGATTGCGTTGACCGCTTCGTCGGCCTGCGAGCTGGGGGTGACCACTATCACCTGGCAGTCGGGACTGGCGCCACGGGCCGCGCGCAGCACCTCCATGCCGCTGTGGCCGTCCAGCTCGATGCCGGTCAGCACGATGTCGTAGCGCCCGGAGCCGGCCTCATCGAGGGCGCGTCGAGGGTCGGTGGCCACAACGCAGTCCCTGTCCCCCTGCTCCAGGGCGGCGCTGATGGTCTCGCTGACCGGACCTTCCTCGTAGCAGACCAGTATGTTGATGCGGTCGTCCATGGGCTCACGGAGTCAGAATCTATCCCAGAACCCGGTTCGTGACGAGGGCGGGCGTCGCCCTTCGGCTCTGCTCAGGGCCGTGAGCATGTCGAACGGCAGCCGACCGTAGTAGGTCCGGGTTCTGAGATAGATGCCTAGGGGTCCGGTCGGAAACTGGGCTCGGCCGCGCCGCCGCCATTTCGGCGCAGGTCAAGGCGCGAGGCCGCAGGCGTGCCCCTGAGGCACTTCAAGGCCGAGCAACGCAGAGATGCGTCGCAAATGGCGCCGGCCCAAAGGGTTGGGGCGTCGCGGGGCCATCTGCGGCGTCGGAGCTCCTCCGGGATGCTCGAACGCATCACCATCGTCGCGCCTCCTTGCATATGGCCCCGCGACGCTCCCAACGCGGCCAGATCCAGTTTCCGGCCCGACCCCTAGGAACTGGCCGCAACGGGCTCTGCGGCGGGCTCCTGCTCGCC
>JAWOCH010000253.1:0-5582 GCA_046483865.1 Candidatus Brocadiia bacterium
GGCTCGTCATCGTGTGGATCCTGATGTGTGTGACGATTGCGGTGGCGGGGGCGAGCGTGGCCGGTCGGCGGATGGCGTCCGACCGGCAGGTCACCAACGAAGTGCAGCGCATCCTGCAGGAGCACGGCATTGATCCGGGCGACATGCCGGATTCCCTGCCCCGGCGGACGCAGTGGGTGGAGGACCTGCCCGAGCAGGCCCAGCGCGACCTGAGGGCCGCCCTGCGGGGGCACCTGGCGCGCAGCGTGAACTGGCCAATGGTCGGGGCTGTCTCCGCGCTGATCCTCTACGGCGGGGTGGGTTTCGCGTGCGGCTATCTGACGCGCAGCTACATTCTCCTCGGGCTCATCCCGGCGTGTGTCCTGCTGCTGGGCAGTCCGGTGGGCAACTACGTGGCCCTGCCGCGGCAGGCGCAGTTGCGCGGCAGCCAGTGGGTGTTGCTGGCGGCGCTGGCGGCCGTCTACCTGTTCGGTTTCCTGGGCGCCCGGCTGGCCCGCTGGCGTGACCGACAGCGCTGGACACGGCCCGGCTCGTGAGCCCTGCGGCGTTACTCCGGCTCCTCCGCGCGCCGGTAGAACTCCCGCTGTAGCCGCGGGCAGACTCCGTCCGTCTTAATCGCCCGCATCTGGCCGACCACCTTGTCAACGCACGCGTTGAACATGAACTCCCCGTTCGCCGCCGTGGCGCCCCGTGCGTCCCCGTGGTAGTGCGTGGGATGGTCGGCATACCAACTGATGGATGTGTCCAGGTCAGGCAGATGGCTGGTGCGCTGACGCGACAGGCCGTCCCGTGCGTCCCCCAGCGCGTCCATGTCCACCAGTTCCGGGTGGAGATGGAGCATCACGCAGGTCTCCATCTCGTCCCCGTGTCCGCCGAAGTCGCTGCGGCGCAGTTCGTGCCAGCGCTGCCGCGGGCCTTCCTCCATCTCGTAGTAGTCGCTGGAGTAGACCACGTAGTCGCGCGGCTCCTCCAGCAGCGAACGCAGGAAGAAGTGCAGCATGCTGGTGTTGCCCCCGTGACCGTTGACGAGGAGGATGCGGGTGAAGCCGTTCCGCGCGATCTCTTCGACGGTCGCCTCCAGCAGTGGCAGCAGCAGCCGGCGCGTCAGGGCGATAGTGCCCCTGTAGTGCCGGGCGGTGAATATCTTGCCAAAGTAGTAAGAGGGGAAGACGACCGCCGGCTCGATCTCCGCCGCACGCCGAGCCACCGCGTCGGCCACTATCTGGTCGGTGCCCAGTGGCAGGTGCGGCCCGTGGCGCTCCACGCAGCCCATCGGCAACAGACAGAGCCCGCCGGCGCGCTCGACGGCCTGGGGGAATCTCTCGGAGGTCAGTTCAAGCCACTGCATCGGGCATTCCTCAGCGTGGTTCAGCCCAGGGGGTCGCGGCCGGCGTCGTAGAACTCCTGTTGCAGCATTGGCGTCGTCCGGTCGGCCTTGACGGCGCGGATGGCTTCGGCCAGGGCGCGCACGCAGGCGCCGAACAGGAACTCGCCCTTCTCCGCGCCGGCGTGGGTGGGATCGCCGGCGAAATGGGAGGGATAGCGGGCATACCACGAGAACGGGTTCTGCAGGCCGCCCAGGCCCGCCTGGCTCTCACGTGAACTCCAGTCCTCCGGGCCGGTCACGTCCTCCATGCGCACCGCCTCAGGTCGCAGATGCAGCAGCAGGCTCGTCTCCCGCTCCCCGGCGTGGCCGCCTTCCTCCGCCACCTCCATATCCTCCCACTGCTCCCTGTCGTCCTCCAGCAGGTGGCCAACCGAGTGCACGTAGGGGATGTAGTCGCAGGGCTCCTGGAGCAGCGAGAACAGCACGTAGCTGAGCAGGCCGCGGTTGCCACCGTGCGCGTTGACGATGATTATCCTGCCGAAGCCGTTGCGGGCGATCTCCCCCAGCGTCGCGCGCAGGGCCTGGTAGAGCAGGTCGTGGGGCAGCGAGACGGTGCCCGGCTTGTGGCGCGCCTCGGCGATCTGGCCGAGGTAGTAGGGGGGGAAAACCACCGCCGGCTCGGTCTCCGCCGCACGCCGGGCCACCGCGTCGGCCACTATCTGGTCGGTGCCCAGCGGCAGGTGCGGCCCGTGGCGCTCCACGCAGCCCATCGGCAACAGGCAGACCCCGTCGGCGCGCTCGACGGCCGCCGGCATCTGTTCGGAAGTCAGTTCAAGCCATTGCATGGTCACCTCCCGATTCCGCCGTTAGCGGGACAGGGCAGGGGCAAGTCAGCAGGGAGCGAAGGGCTCGCGGTGTCCGGCCGGTAGCTCACGGCTCCAGGTTGCACCTTTCGTCTCCTGCCGCCTGCTGATCGCCTGATCAACTGCTCCTGGAGGGCCACGCTCCGTCGTGGTCGCCGTCTGTCTTCCCGGCGACGCGGACGCGCGGAAGCGCGTCCCTCCAGGCCGCGCTTCCGGCTGACGGCCTTGGCTCCCTGCTCTCTGCTGCCTCCTGCTACTCGCCGGCCATCTGGTCCAGCTTCTCCCGCAGCATCTTGTTGGCCAGCTTGGGATCGGCTTTGCCGCGGGTGGCGCGCATGACCTGGCCCACCAGCGGGCCGACCGCTGCCTGCTTGCCGCCCAGGTAGTCTTGCACCGGCTGCGGGTTCTCCTCGATGACCTGCTCGATGATCGGCGCCAGCTCATCCTCGTCGCTGACCTGCTCGACGCCTTCCTCCTGGACGAGCTCCTGCGCACCTTTGCCGGTCTCAACCATCTTGCCCATGATGTCGCGCGCCACGTTCGCGTTGATCTTGCCGTCGTCCATCAGGCGCACCAGTTCGGCCAGTTCCTGCGGCTCTATCTCGAAGTCGCCTATGCCGATGGCGCGTTCGTTCAGGTGGCCCAGCACGACGTTGATCAGCCAGTTGGCCACGCTCTGCGGCGTGTCGTGGTGCTCCAGGCACGCCTCGTAGTAGTCGGCCAGTTCCCGCTGATCGGTCAGGACGGTGGCGTTGTACTCGTTCAGGTCGTACTCGTCCATGAAGCGCCTTCGGCGGGCCAGGGGCAGTTCGGGCACTGACTCGGCCACCTCCTCCAGCATCTCATCGTCGATCTCGACCGGCAGCAGATCCGGTTCGGGGAAGTAACGATAGTCCTGGGCCTCCTCCTTGGAGCGCATGGCGGCGCTGCGTCCGCGCTGTTCGTCCCACAGGCGCGTCTCCTGCGCTACGGTCTCGCCCTTCCGGAGCAGGCCAGTCTGGCGGCGTATCTCGTACTGCAGCACGGCGGCGACGGCCTTCATCGAGTTCAGGTTCTTGATCTCCACCCGCGTGCCGAGCCCGTCGCTTCCGGCGGGCCTCATGCTGATGCTCGCCTCGAACCGCAGGGAGCCCTCCTGCATCTTGCAGTCGCTGACCCCGGCGTAGAGCAGCAGCCGCCGCAGCGCCTGCATGAAGCTGTCCGCCTCCTCGGCGCTGTGCATGTCGGGCGCGGTGACGATCTCCAGCAGGGGCGTGCCGGCCCGGTTCAGGTCCACCAGGCTGTAGTCGGCACCGGGATGATCCACGTGCATGTTCTTGCCGGCGTCCTCCTCCAGGTGGACGTTCAGGATGCGCACGCGGCGCACGGCGTCGCCGACGGGTATGTCCAGGTGCCCCTCTTCGCCCAGGTTGCAGTAGTTCTGGCTGATCTGGTAGTTCTTCGGCAGGTCGGGGTAGTAGTAGTTCTTGCGGTCGAAGTAGGTGGGGCGGTTGATGCGGCAGTTCAGCGCCAACGCCGCCCGCAGGGCCAGCTCGATGGCGCGCTCGTTCAGGACGGGAAGCACGCCGGGCATGCCGATGCAGACCGGGCAGGTCTGGGTATTGGCGGGCTCGCCGAACCGGGTGCGGCAGTTGCACCACAGCTTGCTCTCGGTCAGCAGTTCCGCGTGCGTCTCCAGCCCGATGACCGGTTCGTAGTCCATGCGCCTGACTCCGTGTACGGCTCAAGGAACCGCCGATGGAAACGTGCCAACCAGCCCGGCGCGCTGCACGTTCGGGTGAACGACAATCTAACGTCCCCCGAGAGGGCCGTCAAAGGCGGCAGGCTGGAGCGACGGGCGTGTCGCTTTGGCGACCATCGCGGCATCCGGGACGCCAGCCACGACAGAGCGTGGCCCTCCACCGGGCTGATCCGCCCGACGGATACGGGCCGTGACGCGCCGTGCCGGGACACGCCTCGTCGCGTCCGCTTGCTTCTACGTGGACAGCAGCTCGCAGGCGCCGCATTCGCTGCATGCCGCAGTGCGGCAGTCGGGGGTCAGCTCGCCCCGGCGGGCTTTGCGGCGCTCCTCTATCAGGAACTCCTTCCGCAGCCCGAAATCTATGTGGTCCCAGGGCAGCACTTCGGCCTCGCCGCGCTCGCGGGTGGCGTACGATTCCAGCGACAGGCCTTCGGCTTCGAACGCGTCCAACCAGCGCTGGAACTCGAACTGCTCGCTCCAGTTCTGGAGTCGGCCGCCTGCGCGCCAGACGCGCTCGATGACCGGGCCGAGGCGGCGGTCGCCCCGGGCCAGCGCCGCCTCCACCAGGCTGGCCTCCGGATCGTGGAAGCTGTAGCGCACGCTTCTCATGCGCGCTTTGTCCAGGATCAGCCGGCGCGCCGCGCGCAGCCGCTCCAGGTCCGCCATCGGCTCCCACTGGAACGGGGTGTGGGGCTTGGGCACGAACGGGGCGATGCTCACATTGACTCGCCCCGGGCCGCTGCCCACCTCCTTGCGCTGGAGGCTGACCTTCTCGCTCAACTCCACTATGCCGGCGATGTCCTCTTCGGTCTCGGTGGGCAGGCCGACCATGAAGTAGAGCTTGATGTGGCGCCAGCCCTGCCGGAACGCCTCGCGGGCGCCTTCGAGCAGCTCCTGTTCGCTCACGTCTTTGTTGATGACGTGCCGCAGGCGCTCGCTGGCGGCCTCCGGGGCGATGGTCAGGCCGCTCTTGCGCACCTGGGAGAGGACCTCCGGCACGACGGTGAGCTGGTCGCTGACCCGCAGGCTGGACAGCGACAGGCTCACTTCGCGGGGCTCGGCGAACGCGTTGATCCGCTCCAGCAGGTCGGCGAACTGCGGGTGGTCACTGGAGGAAAGCGACGCCAGGGAGATCTCCTTGTGACCGGTGCTGCGATAGGCGGCCTCGGCCAACTCACGCAGCTTCTCGGCCGAGCGCGAACGCACCGGGCGGCGCAGCATGCCCGCCTGGCAGAAGCGGCACCCCCGCGTGCAGCCACGCATGATCTCCAGCGTAATCCGGTCGTGCACGGTCTCCACGAACGGCACGATCAGGTCCGTGGGGAAGTCGGTCAGCTCCAGCTCGGGCACCTTCGAAGCGCGCACCCGCTCCGGCAGCCCTTCCGACGTTGGGCGGACGTGCCGCACCGTGCCGTCCTCGTGATAGGCCATCTCGTAGTGGGCCGGGGCATACGCCCCGTCGAGCTGCCGCGCGGCCTCAAGGATGGTCTCCTCCCGCGTCATCCCCTCCGACCTGGCCCGGCGCAGGAAGCGGGCGAACTGGACGATGATCTCCTCGCCGTCCCCGGGCAGCACGAGGTCCAGGAAGTCCGCCAGCGGCTCCGGGCACGCGGCGCACGGCCCGCCGGCGATCACCAGCGGATCGCCGGGC
>JAWOCH010000368.1:0-2942 GCA_046483865.1 Candidatus Brocadiia bacterium
TCGAAGCGGCCGAAGTCCTCCTCGCCCAGCAGTTCCATCGCCCAGTCCACCGAGCGGCCGGCGGCCTGCACCGTGCCGAAGACGCCGCAGCTCTCGCCGTCGAGGGACGGCAGGTTGAATATGCGCCGCTCAGGGTCTATGAACGGCTCGGCGACGGTCGAGGCAATCCAGGCCGTCGTGCCGATGCAGCAATACGCATCCCCGGCATGCACGGCACCCGCGCCCACCGTGGCGCAGGAGCCGTCGCCGCCCCCTGCCACCACGGGAATGCCCGCCCGCAGGCCCAGCTCCTCGGCGGCCGAATCGGTGAGTCTGCCCACAACGTCCGTGGCGGCGTGCAGCGCGGGAAGCTTGCCGGTGTCCAACCCGAGGGTCCGCAGCACTTCCTCGGCATAGACCTGCCGGCGGATGTCCATCCACTGGGCATGGGCGGCGTCCGAGTAGTCGGTCGAATCGAACGATCCCACCATGCAGCCGACGACGTAGTCCTTGGATTGCAGGAAGCGCGCGGCGTTGGCGTAGACGCTCGGCTCGTTGTCCTTGAGCCAGAGGATCTTGCACAGCGGGGAGCGCGCGTCCAGGATGTTGCCGGTGGTCTGGTAGAGCTTCTCGGCGCCCACCGCGCGCTCGACGCGGGCGCACTGCTCGCCGGCGCGGATGTCAGAATGCATCATGGCGGGCCTCAGCGGACGGCCGTCCTCCCCCAGCGCCAGGCAGCCCAGCATGTGCCCGCTGACGCCGACAGCGGCCACGCGCTTCCCCAGGTGGGGTTGCCGTTCGGACAGGGCGCGCGTGTTGCGGCAGACGCCGCGCCACCAGTCCTCGGCGTCCTGCTCGGCCCGGCCGGGCTGGGGGTAGCGCGTCGGATGCGGAGTGGCCTCGGAGTCCTCGATGCGCCCATCAGGCCGGACGATGGAGGTCTTCGTCGCGCTGGTGCCGACGTCGTGTGCCAGCAGATACTGCTCTGCCATGACCTGGTCCTCGTCTGTTCAGCGTCGGGGAAAGCCGTCCGCGATATCCGTCCTACATGGTGAAGATGACCTTGAACGCCTCGCGCGTGCGCACCATCTCGACAGCACGGGCCGCCTCCTCCAGCGGCACGGCGTGGCTGTAGAAATGGTTCAGATCAATCGTGCCCTCCCGGGCGAGCTGCACGACCTCCTGGTGCACTTCGTGCTCCCCGTGGGGCCAGTTCAGCATGTGCACGGCCGTGTTGTTGGGCAGGTCCACCAGCGAGAGGGTGGCGTCCTCCTCCCCCAGCACGCCGTAGACGCCGACCTTGCCGCGCTGCTTCAGCATGCGCGCGGCCCGCATGATGATGCCGGTGGAGCCGACGGCGTCTATGGCCAGGTCCACGCGGCGGTCGGCCAGCTCCTCGGCCGGGTCGGCAGTTTTCGAGTTCAGCGTCAGGTCGGCCCCGCCGAACTGCGCAATACGCTTGAGGCGCTTGTCCCAGTGCCCGATGCAACCCACCCAGCCGGCTCCTGCGAGCCGCAGGAACTTCACCAGGGCCAGCCCCACCGGCCCGTCGCCCCAGACCAGCACGTCCATACCGGCACGGAAACCGAAGTTGTCCAGGGCGCTGCGCGCCTCCTTGAGGGTCAGCAGCAGCGCGGCATGCTCCGGGGACATGTCCGCCGGCACGGTACGGGTCACGTCCGCCATGTATTCGGACTGCGGCACGCCCAGCTCGGCCATCACCGGCCGGTCCTGCACGATGGCGTACTCCGCCATGCCGCCCCACATACGCGTGCAGTCGCTGCCGGGGCCCAGCCGTCCGAGCGGCCCGGCGACGGCGTCCCCCGCGGCGAAGCTGCGGACGGCGGATCCCACCTCGACGATCTCTCCCGCGGGCTCATGGCCCGGGACGACGGGGAAAGGCACGTCCTGGTTCGGCAGGTGGTCGTCAATGATCTTCAGGTCGGTGCTGTTGCACAGGCCGCAGGCCCGCACGCGGACCAATCCCTCGTATCGGGCGGTCACCGGCCGGGGCACATCCGCCACGGTCACCTCGCCGGCGCGCGGCACAACAACTGCTCTCATGGTCTCGGGCACGTCGGGATAATCCTTTCTCAGGCGCCGTGGGACGCCCGGCTGATGATCTCGTCCTGCAGAGCGCGGTCGAGGTTAGTGAAATACTCCGAGAAGCCCGCCACGCGCACGACCAGGTTCCTGTGCCTGTCCGGGTGGGCCCGGGCGTCCTGCAGGACCGCCTGGTCCACGAAGTTGACCTGCATTTGTGCCCCGCCCAGCTCCAGGTAGGTCTTGATGAGGGACTTCAGCGCGGCGGAGCCCTCGGCCCCCGCCAGGAGGCTGGCGCTGAACTTGACGTTGAGGGCGCTGGCGCCGGTGATCTTGTCGGGGTCCAGCTTCGTCACCGACTTGAGCAGCGCCGTCGGGCCCTGCACATCCCTGCCCTGGCTGGGGCCGATCGTCTCGCTGAGCGGCGCCCCGCGGTTCCGGCCGTTCGGCGTCGCGGCGATCATCTCTCCGGCGTAGACGTGGCGTGTGTAGCTGAAGACGCTGGTGACGAACTTGCCCGGCAGCGACCCGTCGTTCAGCCCGTGGACGGCGTCGGCATAGGCGTTGAACACCCGGCGGGCGATCCGGTCAGCTTCCTCGTTGTCATTCCCCCAACAGGGGGTCTGCTCCCGCAGAAGCGCCTGCAGCTCCGAATGCCCCGCGTAGTCGGCCTCCAGAGCTTCCCTCATCTCCTGGAGCGTGAGAAGGCCGTCCTGGTAGACGAACCTCCGGATCGCGCTGAGGGAGTCCGCGGCGGTGCCCAGCCCATACCCGCCGATCGCCCGGATGGGCTGGTACCTGCTGCCGCCATGGAAGAGGTCCAGGCCCTTCTACAGGCAGTCGTCTATCAGCGCGGAGGCGAAGGGGTCGAAGTGGCGGCCGACGGCGTTCTCGTGCATCTGCTCGGCGTTGGCGCGGGC
>JAWOCH010000112.1:0-6571 GCA_046483865.1 Candidatus Brocadiia bacterium
GCCTCGCGCCGGGACACGTCCCGGTGCTGGCGGACTGCTTCCACTACCTGGCTGCCGATGGTGAAGACGGGGTTGAGCGCCGTCATGGGCTCCTGGAAGATCATCGAGATCCGCTCGCCCCGGAAGCGTCGCATCTGCCCCGTCGGCAGTTCCAGCAGGTCCCGACCCTCGAACAGCACCCGACCGGCCAGCACCCGCCCGGGCGGCGGCACCAGACGCATCACCGACAGTGCGGTGACGCTCTTGCCGCAGCCGCTCTCCCCGACCACGCAGAACGTCTCGCCCCGCCGGACATCCAGGGACACACCGTCCACGGCCCGGGCCACGCCGCGATCGGTGAAGAAGTGGACGGTCAGCCCGTCCACCTCCAGCAGTGTGCCGTTGCCGGTCATTCGGTGCCCTCCCCGGCACGCAGTCGCGGATCCAGTGCGTCGCGCAGCGCGTCGCCGAACACGTTGAAGGCCAGCACCAGGATGAACAGCGCCCCGCCGCTGGCGGCGAACTGCCACCAGACGCTCGGCGAGCGTGAAAGCTCCATCTTCGCCTGGCTGATCATCCGTCCCCAGGAGATGGTGCCCGGCTGCACGCCCACGCCCAGGTAGGTCAGCACGGCCTCGTTCATGACGATGCCGCTGAAGCCCAGGGTGAACACGATTATGGCAATGTGGACCAGGTTCGGCAGGATGTGCAGGAAGATCATGCGCAGATGGCCGGCCCCCACCGCGCGGGCCGCCAGCACGTAGTCCGCCTCGCGCAGCTTCAGCGTCTCGCCCCGCACCAGCCGGCACAGTCCCACCCAGCTCGTCACACCCATGGCGACGGAAAGCTGCACCACGCCCTTGTCCATCACGGTCATCAGCGCTATGAGCAGCAGGATGCCGGGGATGCAGGCCAGCGTGGAGTAGAAGTAGACGATGGCGTCGTCCACCACGCCGCCGAAGTAACCCGCCACTATGCCGAACAGCAGGCCGAGAGGCACGTAGATGGCGGCCGTCAGCAGTCCCAGCAGGACGGCCGTGTTGACGCCCTTGACGGCCTTGTAGAGCACGTCCACGCCGTGGATGTCCGTCCCCATCGGGTGGCCCTTTTCGCCGGGAGCCACGAAGCTCTCGTCCTTGTCGGTCGGCCCCACGGCCTTGATGAACAACAAGTCTATGAGCGACACCTTCCTCTCGATTGCCGTCGGGCCGGTGCCTACGGTGTAGGGGAACCGGATGAAGTCCACCAGACCGACCGCCAGGTAGAGTGCGATGATCGCCAGGCAGACCATGGCCAGACGGTTGCGCCGCAGCCGCCGCCACGCCTCCCCCCACAGGGAGCGGACCCTCTCCGGTGTCTCGGCCTGGCTCATCGCAGCCTTATCCTGGGGTCAACGAAGGTGTAGCTGATGTCGGTGGCCAGGTTGCCGAGCGCGAACAACAGCGCGCCGATGTAGACCATAACGCTCAGCACCTGGAAATCGCCGCTGTTGATGGCCTCGATCGTCATGTTGCCCAGCCCGGGGATGCCGAAGAACCGCTCCAGCAGCAGCGAGCCCATGAACAGGAACGGTATCGCCAGCACGGTGCGGGTCAGAATGGGCACCATGGCGTTTTTCAGCACGTGTTTCAGCAGGATGAGCCGCTCGGTCAGGCCCTTGGCGCGGGCGGTGCGCACGTAATCCTTGTTGATCTCCTCAAGGAAGATCGTCCTGTAGAAGCGCACGTTGCCGCCCAACCCCTTCAGCACGGCAATCAGCACCGGCAACAGCAGGAACCGCAGCGACCAGATGCCCGGCGCGTAGCCGTAGACGGGGAACAGCCGCATGTGCTGGGCGAACAGATACTGCCCCCCGATGATGTAGACCAGCACGCTGACCGACATGAACGCCACGCACACGACCACCACCCACAGGTCAATGAAGGTGGCCCGGAAGTAAGCCACCACCAGCGAGAGGCAGATGGAGACCAACAGCCCGAGCGCAAAGATGGGCACCGTGAGCGTGAGGGACGGCACCATGCCCCGCAGGATCATGTCGCTGATCTTCTCGTGCGTCTTCTCCGAGCGCCCGAAGCGGAAGGCCAGCAGCCGGACCATGTGCTCGACGAAGCGGGTCTCGGTCAGCTTCCGCAGGCCGGGCTCCTCCTCGTTCCAGAACAGGTCCTTGTCCCAGCCACGGTCCTTGATGATCTCCTGCATCCGCTCCGCATCGGCATGGCGCCCCAACTCCCTGGCCGCCCGAAGTTCCGGGGTGAACAGCACCTCGAACAGCAGGAACGTCAGCAGCACGACCCCCACGACGAGGGGGATCGTGTAGAGCGTCCGCCGTATGACGTAAGCGAGCACGGAAGTGCAGCCTTCCGAATTCTGAATTAGGAATTACGAATTATGAATTGACGGCGATGGGCAGGCCCGTCTCTTTCCGGCGTCATCCTGTCTATCCCTGCCGGGTTTCTGTCCGTGCGGCGGCGAAGCTTCGGCGTAACAGGAAGACCATCAACGGCACCCCGAAGAGAACCGCCAGGATGCCGCCCGCCAGCGGGTAGTTCGGTTGGTTCCATTCCTGTTGCTTCTGCCGGCGCAGCTCCGTGTCCACGTCCCGGTATTTGAGGTGTCCACCGGTTATCCCGTGCGGCTTGAAGTTGCGCACCCACTGGTGGACCAGTACGTAGCTGACCGAGTGGACTGAGGGTATCCACACGCAGTCCTCCACGACGATGTCGCGCATCTGGTGGATGATCCGCAGCCGCTCGGGGGTGTTCTCCATGGCCTTCATTTGTTCGAACAGCTCGTTGTAGCGGGGGTTGTCGTAGAGGGTGTTGTTCGGCCCCGGGGCCTTGTTCGGCCCGTAGAAGAGCTGCAGGAAGTTCTCCGGGTCCGGGTAGTCCAGCACCCAACCGAGGCTGAAGACCTGGAACCCGCCCTTATGGATCTTGTCCAGGAACTCCGCCCACGTGTTGGTGCTGATCCTAATGCGGATCCCTATGGCCTCCATGTCGTCGGCGAACGCCTGGGCGCGTTGTTCGGCGCGCGGTCCGGCCGAGCCGATGTCGTACTTGATGGTCAGCCGCTCGCCGTCCGGCCCGACGCCGCCGGGGTATCCCGCCTCCGAGAGCAACTCCCGCGCCCTCTGCAGTTCCGGGCCCTTGTAGGGGTTAACGTAGTCCGGATCGTAGCCGAAGATGCCCGGGGGGATCGGCCCCTGGGCGGATATGCCCCGTCCGTTCATCAAGTGCTCGATGCGCCACTGCGTGTCGAAGGCCAGGCTCACCGCCTGGCGCAGCTTCTTGTTGGCGCCCACCAGGTCGTCTTCCATGTTGAAGCCCACGTAGTAGACGTCCGGCTCGCGACTCTTGATCAGGCGCACGCCCCTCTGGCGGAACTCCTCCGTCAGCTCCTTCTCCGGCGTGATGGCCTCGCGGTAGTGATCCTTGCTGACTCCGCTGACTCCGCGGTAGCCCTGTCGGAAGTAGATCCACGCCGGCTGGGCCTCGTACATGATGGTGTAGTAGATGGCGTCCACGAAGGGCAGCCGCCGGCCGGCCGCCTCCAGCAGGCCGGCCTCCCGGTCGCCGGGTTCGCCCTCGGTGGGATAGAAGTCATCCCGATAGGTCGGGTTGCGCTCCAGGATCAGCCGCCAGCGCTTGCTCCATTCGGCCAGCCTGAACGGACCGGTGCCGACCGGATGGTTGTGGAAGTCCTTGCGGTAGTGCTCAACCGCCTCGTGCGGGACGGCGGCCGTGTAGTTCATCGCCAGCGCATACAAGAGCTGCGGGAAGGGCTCCGTCAGCCGAATGCGCAGCGTGTAGCGGTCAACGGCCTGCAGGCCCTCGACCGTCATCGAATAGTCCAGCGGCTCGCCGGCGGGCCTGTCCACCGACAGCTCATGGAACTCGTCCAGCCCGACGATCTTGCCCTGCAGCAGCCACCATCCGCGTGGCTTGTTGGCCAGGTCCGCCAGACGCTTGATCGAGTAGACGAAGTCCCCCGCCGTCACCTCCCGACCTCTGCCGTCCGGGAAGCAGGGGTCATCGTGGAAGCGCACCCCTCGCTTGATGGGGATGGTGTAGGTCAGCCGGTCCTCTGACACCGTGGGCATGTCTGCGGCAAGGGCGGGCTTCAGCTCATACGGACGCTTCAGGTAGTGGTACTCGTAGAGCGCGTCGTAGATCTGCGCGGCCACCCCGGCCGACAGGGTGTCGCCGAGTTGGACGGGATCCAGGCTGTGGGGGTCCTCCCCCAGCGTGCCGTAGACGACCTTCCGATCGCCCGCCGGCGGGTAGGGATCGCTCGAGCAAGAGGTGCACGCCAGAAGCAGGAGGCAGCCGAGAGCCGCCAGCCGCAAGACGGTGCTTGCCAACACCTGGCCATCCAATTGAAGAACGGTAGGTCCGGCGTCCTCGCCGGACAAGGCGCGGCGCGACGCCGCGCCTGCCCACGGACAGAGTCCGCAGCCCATAGTGACAGAACTCCTCAATGCGCTGTCAGGCATCTGAGCGACTCCCGTGGGCAACACGTGGCGCTCCCTGTTGATAGCAGGGCCTCCCTGTCCGTGTCAAAGGCACTATGCCCATCCATGCCCGGAAGTCGAGGCGTTGCCCGCTGAGCGCACCACACGCCGCCCTACCCGAAACTCTCCTGAGCATGATACCAGCGATTCCACGTATGCGCGTACAGCTCCGGCTCCCCCACCAAGCCGGCTCGTAAGGGGTTCTCCCACACGTACTGCACTTTCTGCCGGAGGTCCGCCTCTGAGCGTATAACGCGCTCGTAGAAGCCCCTCTGCCAGACGCTGCCCTTCCGCTGACGGTGGTCGTTTATCTTGTGTGCGCTATACCCCTTCAGCGAGTGCACAATCTGACTGACAGACCAATCGGTGCCGGCTCCCGTCGGTTGAGGCGTCAATATCGCGTGGACATGGTCGGGCATACAAACGACCTCGTACAGAACGTAACGCACTGTGTGGAAGTGGCGCGCAGCCCTTACGACCAGATCCCGCTCCGT
This sequence comes from Candidatus Brocadiia bacterium, assembly GCA_046483865.1. Lineage (GTDB taxonomy): Bacteria > Planctomycetota > Brocadiia > SM23-32 > SM23-32 > JAWOCH01. Next base: position 4,984 of record JAWOCH010000112.1, read on the forward strand.
CGGCGCGAGAACGAGCTGCGCAGTCCTGAACGTGACCATGACCGGGTGTCCGGGGACCTGCCGCCGCTCCGCGTTCCGGTGTCCTGGCACTACCTTCTCTCCCAAGACCGAAGATGCGGCCCAGATAGACCCGGCGTTCCGGCCGGCCCAGCCCTAAGCAGAGCCAGGCCGCTGGCGGGTCCGCTACTTTGCCGGGCGCGGCGCTTCCGCCGGGACCTCTCTTCCCGGCAGACGCGGCATCTCCGCCGCGTCTGGTTCGCCGGGGACGGCGAACCTACCAATCCGTGGCGGCGGCAGATTCGGCGGCAGTATGCCAGCGGGCAGTGCGCCAGCACACGGGACGCATCGCCCCGAACTGCATTGCAGTCACTCCTCGAAGCGGTGAATCTTCAGCATGTCCGTGCCGCCGGGTGTGATGGTGGAGGCGCCGGCGATATAGACGATGGTGTCCCCGGCGGCGACCAGCCCTATCTGGCGCAGCCGGCGGGTGCCCTGCTGGACCATCTCGTCGGTGGTCTCGAACATCTCCAGCTTCACCGGCCGCACCGCCCACAGAAGCGCCAGGCGGCGGTATGTGCTCTCGTCGGGCGTCAGCGCGTAGATCGGCGCCGACGGCCGGCGCTGGGACACGTAACGGGCCGTGCTGCCGGTCTGGGTGAAGGGCACGATGCCGGCCGCCTCCAGCCGGCGGGCGATCATGCAGGCGGCGTTCGCCAGGGCGTGCTCCGCCCGGTTGTGCACCTCCTCCACCTCCGGCACGGCCGCGTCTTGCTCGCGCAGGTACTGCTCGATGTGCCGCGCGATCTTGTCCATCATCCGCACGGTCTGCACGGGATATCGGCCGATGGAGGTCTCGCCGCTGAGCATGACCGCGTCGGTGCCGTCCAGGATGGCATTGGCCACGTCGGACGCCTCTGCGCGGGTCGGGCGCGGCGAGTCCACCATGGATTCCAGCATCTGGGTGGCGGTGATGACGGGCACGCCCAGCCTGTTGGCGGAGCGGATGATCTGCTTCTGTGCGGCCGGGACGGCCTCGGTGGGCATCTCGATGCCCAGGTCGCCGCGGGCCACCATCACGCCGTCGGCGGCCAGCAGTATCTCCCGCAGGTTGCGCACCGCCTCCGGGCGTTCGATCTTGGCGACGACGGGCACCGACTCGCGCAAGCCGGTCTCCTGCTCGACGGCATCCTTCAGGCAGTTGATGTCCCCGGCCGCGCGCACGAAGCTCAGCGCCACGTAGTCCACCTCCTGCTGGAGCCCGAAGCGCAGGTCCTCCAGGTCCTTGTCGGTGGGGCTGGAGATGCTCAGGTCCACGTCCGGCACGTTGATGCCCGCTTGCTCGTCCAGTTGCCCGCCGGCGAGCACGCGGCATTCGACCTTGCCTTTGCCGGTAGCGGCCACCTCCAGCTCGATCATGCCGTCGCTGAGCATGATGCGATCGCCCGGCGCCACGTCGTCGGGCAGGCGCTCGTAGCTGATGGCGATCTCGCGGGCATCTCCTTCGAACTCGACCACACGCAAGGTCAGCTCGGCGCCCCGCTCCAGTCGGACCGGCTCGTGCCCCTTCAGCAGTACGGTGCGGATGCGC
>JAWOCH010000012.1:0-8019 GCA_046483865.1 Candidatus Brocadiia bacterium
GCAGCGCTCCCGCGCGGCCTCGAGCGCCGTCCTCAGCTCGGAGGCGGACTCAAACGTCTCGAAGATGACAGCGTCCACCCCGCACTCGGCCAATGCGCCTATCTGGCGCCCGAACGCCTCCCGCGCCTCCTCGGCCGACAGGTCACCGTATGGCTCCAGCAGCTCTCCAGTCGGTCCGACGTCCCCCAGCACCAAACGCTTGCTCCCGGCCGCCTGCCTGGCGATGCGCGCCGCGGCGCGGTTGATCTCCACGGTGCGCGCGTCGAGCCCGTGACGGGCCAGGCTCAAGGCATTGCCCCCGAATGTGTTGGTCAGCACGTAATCCGCCCCGGCCTCCAGGTAGCCGCCGTGGATCTCCTCCACGACCTCGGGGCGCTCCAGGTTCCAGATCTCGCTGGCCTGGCCGGCGGGCAGACCGCGCTCCATCAGGGCGGTGCCCATGGCGCCGTCGCCGACCACCAGGGGCTTCTGAAGCACTTCGTTCAACGTCATGCCGCCCTCCCCGGCTCCGTCAGTGGAGCATCCGCCCGGTGGTGCCCATGTTAAGTCTTCCGTACTTGACGCCCTTAAGGCTAATCATACGGTTTGCCAGCTCGCGCAGGTCTCTGCCCTTGCCCCGCATGACGATGACCTCCAGGCAGTTGTGCTCGTCCACGTGGACGTGGAAGGAACCGACGACGCGGGCGAACGATTCGTGCTGCACGTCCATCAGGCGCGAGGCAACGTGCATGTGATGGTGGTCGTAGACGAGGAAGACGGCGGCGAAGGTGTTCTTCTCGGGTGCCTCCCATTCCTCCTCGACCAGCTTGTGGCGGATCAGGTCGCGCATGGCCTCGGAGCGGTTGGCGTAGCCGAGCTGCTTGATCAGCGCGTCGAATCGGTCCAGCAGTTCCATGTTCAGCGACACGCCGAACCTGACGGTGTCCGACATCGGTGCTCCTCCTGTTGTCCGGTTGCTGCTCCGTCCCTCTGACACGACTACGCCGCCTGTTCCACGCACCGCGGGCGCCGCCCCTCCAGGGCGGCCTGAATGTGGGGCCACAAGTTCCGGGGGTTGGAAACCCCCGGCTGCATCCCAGCGCCGCTTCACGGCGCAGACGGCAACGCGTACCCGCAGTTCTCGGTGTCAGGCGGCATTACGGCATCAGCTCGTGAATCACCGGCCATGCCTGGTCGGCGTAGAAACGGTGCCCTCCTGGCCCGACTACCAGGCGGATGCGCTCCGGGCAGCCGGCGTCCTCGAATATGCGCTCCGCCCTTTCGTATGCCTGCCGCACGCCTGCGATGGGGAATATCTCGTCCTGCTCGCCCGCCACGACGACCAGCCGGCGCGGCGCGATCAGCCCCGCCAGGTCGCCCATTCCCGCCACCTGCAGGATGCCGGGGATGTAGTTGTCCCCGCAGTGCTGGATGCGCATGATGGAGTCGGCGTAGGTGCAGAACGAGCAAGAGGGCACGGCCAGGCCGATGCGCTCGTCCAGGCAGGCGGCGTAGAAGGTGACCGTCCCGCCGCCGGAGTTGCCCATGCAGCCGATGCGCGCGCTGTCCACCTCCGGCTGATCCTGCAGCAGGTCCACCGCCCGCATCACGTCCCAGACGCGTTCGCCGATCATGGTGCGCCCCAGCAGCAGCGAGTGGAAGACGGCGTCCAGGCAGGTATGGTCCCAGGTACTCTGAAGCTCCGTCTCCGCCCGCTCACCGAAGCAGCGCTGCTCGACGGCCAGCGCCACGAAGCCGTTGCGCACCGCCTGGAGGGCGAAGTCCCGGTCCCCGGCGATGGACTCCCGGTCGTGCTCGTCGCGCGGATTGCCGATGGAGATGTGCATGCCGGGCGAATGTCCCTGCAGGCAGACCATGCCGGGCATGGGCGCTTCGTGCCCTTTCGGCACCAGCAGATGGGCGGGCACGTCGGCGCATTCCTCGGCGGTGAACACGATGCGCATGCGCACGTACTCGTCCGTCTCCTCCCGCTCCAGCTCGACGGGCTCCAGCGGGGACCTCTCCCGGGGAAAGCCGCCTATAAGCTCGCGCAGACGGGTACGCAACTCGGACTGCCACGCGGCGAGGTCGCCGCCCTGCCAGGCCAGCTCCTGCTGCACCCGGCGTATCAGATTCAGGTGGTACTGCGACGGAGCGAAGAAGCGTTCTTTCATCGTGACCTCCACACAGTGGGCCGACGGCCGCCATTATAGCGACTCACCCGCCCGGCGAAAGCGCAGGTGCAGCCGCCCAGTGATTGAAATGCCCCGGCCGATGCAATAGAGTGGGCTTCGCACCAGATCCCTTCCCAAGAGGACACCCGAGCGATGGACAAGCCCTGGGGCGGCCGGTTCGAGAAGGACACCGACGAGATGGTCGAGCAGTTCACCGCGTCCATCTCCGTGGACAAGCGACTCTACAAGCAGGACATCCGCGCCAGCATTGCCCATGCGGAGATGCTTGCCGACAGGGACCTGCTGTCCCAGAGCGAACTCGCCGAGATCCGCGAGGCCCTCGGGGACATCGAACGCAGCATCGAGGAGGGCACCTTCGAGTTCCGCGTGCCGCTGGAAGATATCCACATGAACATCGAGGCGGAGCTGATCCGGCGCATCGGCGACGCCGGGCGCAAGCTGCACACCGCCCGCAGCCGCAACGACCAGGTGGCCTGCGACATGCGGCTGTGGGTGCGGGAGGCGGCCGACCGGTTCGACGCGCTGCTGGAGGACTGCCAGCGCGCCCTGCTGGAGAAGGCGGAGGCATATCGCGAGGCCATCGTGCCCGGCTACACCCACCTGCAGCACGCCCAGCCGCTCCTCCTCAGCCACCTGCTGCTGGCCTACGTCGAGATGCTCCAGCGCGACCGCGGACGGCTGGCGGACTGCCGCGGCCGGGCGAACGTGAGCCCACTGGGCGCAGCCGCCCTGGCCGGCACCACGCTGCCCATCGAGCCGGAGCAGACGGCGCGGGCGCTGGAGTTCGACGGCGTCTTCTCCAACAGCGTGGACGCGGTCAGCGACAGGGACTTCGCCGTCGAGTTCGTCGCAGCACTGTCGCTGGTCAGCGTGCACCTGTCCCGGCTGGCGGAGGAATGGATCATCTGGTCGGCCCACGAGTTCGACTTCGTTGACCTGGACGAGAGCTTCTGCACCGGCTCCAGCGTGATGCCCCAGAAGAAGAACCCCGACGTGCTGGAACTGCTGCGGGGCAAGTGCGGGCGCGTCTGCGGGGACTTGAGCGGCCTGTTGATGGTGCTCAAGGGGCTGCCGCTGGCCTACAACCGGGACCTGCAGGAGGACAAGGAACTGGTCTTCGACGCAGCGGACACCGTCGAGGCGTCTCTACGCGTCGCCGCCCGGCTCATCCGCACCACCCAGTTCCGCACGGATCGCATGGGCCGCGCCTGCGAGGCGGGCCACATGGACGCCACCGCGCTGGCCGAGTACCTGGTCGGGCGGGGCATTCCCTTCCGGGAGGCCCACCGGATAGTGGGTCGTGCTGCCAGACAGGCCGCTGCCGACGGCGTGAAGCTTGAGGACCTGAGCCTGGAGCAGCTTCGCTCGCTCAGTGAGGTGATCGCCGAGGACGTCTACTCCGTGCTGGGCGTGCAGAACTGCGTGGAGAACTACCGCTCGCACGGCTCCTCCGCCCCGTCCGAGCTGGACAGGCAGATCAAGCTGTGGCAGGAGCGGCTGGGAACCGCCGGAGAGGCGACCTGAGGATCCGCCAGCCCGGCACGTCAGCTACCACCGGCCCCGGAGCGTCGGCCCATGGCACCGACCTGCGAATGCGGCCAGCATCTGTCCCGCGGCGGCCGTGCGCCGGGCATGCGGCTGACCTGCCCCGCCTGCGGGCGCGTCTACCAGGTGGTGCGCACGCCGGAGGGGCTGGCCCTGGCCGCACAACGCGAGGAGGAAAGCGACCCCTGGCCGGAGGGTCTGCCCGACGGCCGGGGGTCCGCCCTGGAGCTGCAGGAGCCCGACACCGACGGGCTGCCGGAGGAACTGCTGACGGACGCGCCCAGGACCGAGGGAGTCCCCCGCGCAAGACCCTGGGACACGCAACGCCCACGAGAGCCCGTCTCCGCGGCCGCCAGGCGCTCCTGGTGGGGCTACCTGGTCACGGCGTGGATCTACCCCCTGCGGGGGCACGTGAAGTGGACACTCCTCCTGCTGGCGGTGGCCTACTTCATCTTCCCTTTCGTGCCCGTGGCAGGCTACATCGTTCTGCTGCGCACGCTGCTGCCGCTGCTGATCCTGGGCTTCCTGGTGCTGTTTGAGTTCGAAGTCATCCGCCAGAGCGGATGGGAGGGCGAGGGAGAGGCGGCGCTGCCCGGGTGGAACGACCTGGCCGGGTCGGCGCTGCATTCGCTCGGCCTCCTGATGTCGGCGTTGTTCGTGTCGGCGTTGCCGGCGGCAATAGTCTACGGGGCGAGCCTGGCCCTGGACCAGCCGCCATGGTGGGAGGCGGCGATGCTGGTCGGAGTGCTTACGTCGCTGTTCATACTGCCGATCCATCTGCTGGCGGCGGGCATGGCCGAGGATATCGCCGCGCTGAGCCCGGTGTTCACGCTGCCGGCCCTGGCGCGTATCCCTTTGCCCTATACGGTTTTCTGCCTGGTGGCGGCGGCCACGCTGGGATCGGCGGGCTGGTTGCTCTACTGGATGTACACGCACTGGTGGCTCAGCCTGTTGGCGCTTTTCGGCGCGCACCTGCTGTTGCTCTACGTCCTGACGGCCCTGGCGCGGGCGCTGGGAATGCTGCACTTCGCTTACGCCGACCGCATCGGCTGGCTGCGCGAGATGGAATAAGCTGCGGCCGGCCCGGTCTCATCGGGCAGCCACTGGGCCTGGCCGTGCAAATGCTGCCTCGTCGAAAGCAGTGAACCAGACCCAGGCAACGCAGAAACTAAGCTTGCAAGCACAGGGGCGCAGCCGGGATAATGGAAGCCAAGCTTCACGGCGCCATTGAAGCAGGGAGACAAGACGATGCCCGAACCGGTCGTCCGGCCAAAGGTGGTTCTGGTGGTGACCGTCGTCTTCTTGGCCCTGGTCGTGGTGCATATCTGGATCGGCTCCCAGGATAACGGAGGGGGCAGGACAACCGGACCCCGGTTGTCCCGGCTGGAGATAGCCGACCAGGAGGAACCGCTGGACATCGAGCGCACCCAGCGCGCCGGCGAGCTGGAGGAGTTGATTGGCAGCCGCGCCTACCTGCTGACCAACGGGGAGACCAACGAGCGCCGGGCGACGGCAATCCAGCTTGCCTACCTGACCACGAATCCCCAGGAGAGCGACCGGTTCATGGGCCTGCCCGACCGGCTGCGGGGCGAACTGCGCGACGCGTTGACGCGGGGTCTGAACGACGAGGATGAGATCGTCTCGCAGAATTGCCTGGAGGCCCTGCTGGGGCTGTGGCGCACCTCGGACAGCATCGCCGCCACCGAGCAGTTCCGCGAGGGGCTGGCCGCTTACCGCGCCGGCCAGATTGACCGTGCCATGGCCGCCTTCCAGAGCGCCGAAGACCTGCGCGGCAGTGTCCCGCCCGACCTGTACCGGATGAAGGCCCAGGTCTACCTGCAGCGCCAGGAGCCCGACAAGGCCCTGGCCGCGTGCGCGAAGGCGCTGGAGGCCGAGCCCCGCAATTTCCTGGCCCTGCTCATCGTCACGCACGTTCATCTGCAGCAGGGCAATCACCAGAAGGCCCGCAGGGCGCTGGACACGGCCGAGACCATATACCAGCGGCTGCCACAGGCCGAGGAGCTTCGGGCGCAGATAAGCCGCGCCCCGGGCGGGTGAGTTCGCTCTACACCGTCTCGTTCGAGACGGCAACCAGCCGGGCGAGGGTGTCCTTGGCTTTCCCCGAGTCAACGGCCTTCGCCGCCGCAGCGATGCCTTCCTCCAGCGAACCCGCCAGGCCGCCGACGTAGATGGCCGCCCCCGCGTTGAGCAGCACCATGTCCCGCGGCGGACCCGCCTGTCCGTCCAGCACGGAGCGTATGACCATGGCGCTACTGGCGGCGCTGTCGGCAGCCAGTGCGCTGCGGTCCACCCGGTCCAACCCGACGTCCTCCGGTGCGATGCCGCGCACCTGCACCTGCCCGGCCTCCACCACCGCGGTCAGCGTCTCGTCGCAAAGACTTATCTCGTCCATGCCGTCCATGCTGTGCACGACCATGGCCCGCTCCGCGCCCAGGTTGTGCAGCACGCCCGCGATGGGCTCGACCAGGTCCTCTTTGAACACGCCCAACACCTGCCGCCGCGCGCCCGCCGGGTTCGTCAGGGGGCCCAGGATGTTGAACACGGTGCGGATGGCCAGTTCCCGCCGCGGGCCGATGGCGTGGCGCATGGCCTGGTGCAGCAGGGGTGCGAACAGGAACCCTATGCCCGCCTCGCGCACGCAGCGCTCCACCAGCGGTGGCTCGGCCTCGATGTTGACCCCCAGGGTCTGCAGGACGTCGGCGCTGCCGAAGCTGCTGGAGGCCCCCCGGTTGCCGTGTTTCGCCACGGGCACACCTGCCCCGGCCGTCACGATGGCGCTGGCGGTGGACACGTTGAACGTGCCCTTGTGGGTGCCCCCCGTGCCGCAGGTGTCCACCACGTCCAGCTCGCCCACGTTGATGCGCGTGGCCGCCTCGCGCATGGCGCGAGCGCAGCCGGTTATCTCAGGTATCGTCTCGCCCTTCACGCGCAACCCCACCAGGAACCCCGCGACCTGGGCGTCGGTGGCGTGCCCTCCCATGATGACCGACATCGCCTCGTGGGCCTGTTCCTCCGACAGGTCATGGCCCTCGACCACCAGAGCTATGTAGTCCTGCAACATGCCGGCATCCTGTGGCTCCATGGCGCTCCTTTGGGTTGCTGTCCTTCGGGGGGCGACATTGTAAACGCGCTCGATGCGCAGGTCAAAGGCCGTTTTGCTGGAGAAGGGGCCCGTGGTTCTGGTAAAAAGGCCGTCTGTTTCAGCCAAGAACGGCCTCGCCCCGCAGCGCCGGGCAGGCCGGCACCATTCCCAACGCAGGCCCAACTCACCATGTCCACCAATGACAAGGTCCGCTATGCCGTTATCGGCTGCGGTGTGATCGGCCCGGTGCACGCCGACGCCGTCTGCCGCAGCCCGTCCGCCGAACTGGTCGCCGCCTGCGACGTCGTGCCCGAACGCGCCCGGCAGTGCGCCGACACCTACGGAGGGACGCCCTATTCGGACTACGCGCAGATGCTGAAGGCCCAGCAGCCGGAGGCGGTCAGCATCTGCACCCCGCACCACAACCACGCCGAGATCGCCGTCGGCTGCCTGGAGGCGGGGGCGGCCGTGCTGTGTGAGAAGCCGTTGGCCATCCGCCGGGAGGACCTGGACCGCATGGCGCAGGCCGCCGCGCGCAACGGCCGGCCGCTGGGCGGGATATTCCAGCACCGGTTCGACCGCGCGGCGGGCATCATGCGCGAGGCCCTCGCCGAGGGCCTGTTCGGCCACGTGCTGACGGCCGGCGTCCGCACGCGCGTGTTTCGCGGCCCGGACTACTACGGCAGCGCCGCCTGGCGCGGCACGTGGGACGGCGAAGGCGGCGGCGTCCTGATCAACCAGGCCATCCACAGCATAGACATGCTCCAGTGGCTGGCCGGCCCGGTGGTCAGCATCTTCGGACGCTGGACCAACCGCCGCCTGGGCGACTGCATCGAGACGGAGGACACCGCCTCGGCCGCCCTCGAGTTCGCCGACGGGGCCATGGGCTACATCGAAGCGACGGCCTCGAGCCACTGCGACTTCCGCAGCGTTGTAGACGTGTGCGGGACCGAGGGAGACTTCACGCTCTCGACCGCCGGTGAGGGCCGCGTGACGGAGCTGAGCCTGCGGGACGATGCAGCGGAACGCGAACTGCGCGACGAACTGGACGCGGCCGAGGAGGCCGACCGTGCGCCCTCCCCCGGCAAGAGCTGCTACGGAGACTCGCATCGCCGCCAGGTGGCCGAGTTCGTGGACGCCGTCCTGGAGGACAGGCCACCCGCCGTCACTGCCAGTAAAACCATCCGTAGGCCGGGG
>JAWOCH010000028.1:0-2741 GCA_046483865.1 Candidatus Brocadiia bacterium
CGGATCTACTGCGGCCGGCTGCCGTTCGACATGCTCACGGCCCTGAGCGGAGCCGAAGGGCGAAGCCCGATGGCTGCGTTGTGGGCACGAAACGTCCTCAGCGTGACGCCTGGCCGCGCCGCCGGGCGTTTCGCGCCTGCCGCCTTGCCCTCGGACCTCTCGCGCGCCCTCGTCACGAACCGGGTTCTGAGATAGATTCTAAGCGCGCGGATCGGCCATGCGCCCCGCGAACAGCACGAGGCCCGTCGGGCGGTGCCGGATCAGGAACAGGAACGGGTGGTCGGCCCGGAACACCGGCGGCTGCGGCGCCACCGACGTGACCCCCACCACTACCGCCGTCGCAGCGGCGGCCTCGGTGCCCTCCTCGTCCACCTCTACGAACGCCTTGTGGAGCACGGCCGACACGAACAGGTTCCGCCGCCCGTTGATGCCGGACAGGTCGGCCTGCTCGGGCACGAAGGCGTCCTCCATGCCCAACGAGGTCAGCACGGACTTCAGGCCGAAGGCGCTCTCGATCCTGAACCGGGGCAGGAAGACGCGCACCTCGCGCTGCCGAAACCGGCCCAGGGTCCCGGAGAGTTCCTCGCTGTCCAGCCCGGACTCAACCGCCGTCAGCCCGTCCCGTGCGTCGGGCAGCAGGATGACCATCGCCAGCTCCTCGCCCTTATAGGGCAGTTCCAGCGCCCGGTAGCCGTCGCCTTCCGCAATGGCGAAGCGTCCCTTCTGGTACATCGTGGGCACGGACACCTGCTCACCCTCCGACAGGTGGAACGGCCGCTCCCGTGTGTCGTCCTCCTCGAATGGGCTCTGCCACAGGCCCTTGAAGTAGATGGCGTTGGCCAGCACCAGGCGGGTCATCGCCGAGAGAGCGCCCCGAGGGACCAGATCCTCGATCTTGCCCTCCGTCCGGTCATGCGCCCACTGGTTGATGGCCTCGCGGGCCTGCTCCGTTTCGGCGACGAAGTCCACCTCTTGCAGCGGCGCCCTGTACCAGCGACGCAGCCGGTCCAGGAAGCGCTCGCGGAACGGTTCGCCCTGCTGCCCCCAGAGTGCATTGGCAATCTTCAGGACGGTTTTTTCGCGCTGCCCGGGGCGCTCCACCTGGCGCATCAGCCCGCCCGTGGCCTGGTGCACCACAAAGCCCTGCGGCGGCAGGTGCAGAACGCTCCGCATCTGCTCGGCGGTGCGCCCCCGTGCACCGACCGACGTCATCGCCAGCGCCGTGTGAATGCTGTAGGGGGACAGGAAAAGGTTCCCCTCGCGCTGGGCAATGGCCCCGTAGAGGTCAACGGCGAACTCATTCATCGCCCGGGCCGCCGCCTCCCGCGGCTTCTCGATCGCCTCCCGCTCCGCAGCACAAGCGCCAATCCCCAGCACAAGCGCAACGCAGACTGCCACCCCCAGATACACGCCTCGTGCTTTCATTTGGCCCGCCTCCGCAGTAAACTCGACATTACCACTGGTCAGCATGGCGGCCGCCGAGCCGCGCGTCAAGTGAGCAGGGGTGCGGCACGGCAGTTGCACGCGTGAATCACGGCCATGTGGGATCAGAATGGTACAGGCCGTAAGCCCGTCGCCTGAGCCCGTCTCAGGCGGTCTGGGCGACCGTTGGGAGGTCGCAGGCACCCACCGGCGGACTCATGCGGAGCCCGTCACCGCGACGACATTCCCTCCTGCCCGGCCGTCTGCGCCGACCTCAGCCCCTTCGGGCGGCGGCACGAGTTTGCCAACGGTCCCGTGAGTAGGAAACTGACATACGGAGTGCTATCGTGGCCATTGAGCAGCAGCAGGACCTGGCGAAGAGAACCGGCTTCCCGGTCGAGAGCATCCCGGACGCCACCTACCGACTCGAGCTGGACGTGAATCGCTGCAGCTACATAGCGCCGTGGTGCGAGTCGTCTCTGGGTTTCACAGTGGACGAGTTCCTGGAAATGGGGCCGGAGGGCTTCGAGTCCCGGATCCATCCGCAGGACCTGCTGGAGGTGCGTCGGGCGTCTGCGGAAGCGGTAACCGATCCGTCGCGGGAGCATGTCGTGCTGGAGTATCGGTTCCGAAGACAGGATGGCAAGCTGGTCGCCCTGCGCGAGGATCGGCACATCCTGCGTCGGCCGGACCGGGATGCGGCTGCGCTGGTGGGCATGATCTGGAGCGCCGACCCCCAAAGCAGGGCTTTGAAGCTGGCCGGCGACGGGCAGACCCTGGGCAAGTGGAATGAGACCACCCAGGCCGTGGTCAAGGACCGCAACCTGCGCTGGGCATGGGGGAACGAGCGCCACGCCGCGCGGCTGGGGGTGTCCCCCGCGGAACTGGTGGGCAAGTGCGATGGTGATTTCTTCCCCAACGGGAAGGCAGAGACCTTCGGCGATGTAGACCGGGGCCTCTTCCGCGAGCCCGAGCGCTTAGGGAGCGTCTCGCCGTTCTTCGTCCATGAGGAGTGGGGTGAGCTGCGGCAGCGTTCCAAAGCGCTCGTGCTGGACACGGGGGGGCAGGTGGTGGGCCTGCTGGTGACCAACACCGATGTGACCGAGGAGGAAGTGGTCCCCGGCCTGCCGCAGAACCCGGCAGAGCGCCTCCGGTCCGAACCCCCTGTGGTTGTGATCTCGGCCGACGAGGCGATCCGGACGTGGGGAAGCGCTCTCGAGGGTATCTTCGGCCTGGCTCAGGAGAGGGTGCGAGGTACGCGACTGCGCTACCTGGTGGAGGAACCCGACCGCGCGGAACTGCAGCGTCTGCTGAGACGG
>JAWOCH010000121.1:0-2752 GCA_046483865.1 Candidatus Brocadiia bacterium
CAACAATATCGTCAGCGGCACGCCGGCCGGCAGTGGCGACATGACGCAGGCCACCTACGATGTGGCCGGCGACGGCAAGATTGACCCGGCGGCTGGCGGCACTGACCTGGATACCAGCGGCTCGACGGGAGTGCCGCGCGTAGACGCAGGAACATGGAGCGTCGTCCTGGATAACCTGGGTGCCTCCGCCGCCCCGACCGTCAACGATGATTCGTCTTCTGGCTACTCCGTCAGCAGCCGGTGGTATGACGAATGGGCTGACCGCGCTTACGTCTGCCTGGATGCGTCTGTCGGCGCAGCCGTCTGGATTGAGATCACCCAGACCGCTACGCTCGGCCTCGCCGACCTTACCGATGTAGGCTCTGCCGGCACCACCGCCGGAAACGTGTTGCGTGCCGACGGCAGCGCCTATCAGGGTGGGCAGCTCGGCCACGGTGACCTCAGCAGCGTCTCCGCCGACCAGCATCACGCCCAACAACACGACATTGACGCCACCGCTGACCACGTCGGCGTCTCCGGCGGCACGCAAGACAACCTGGTCAGCCTGGACGCCAACAACCTGCCCGCCGACAGCGGCATCACCAAAGCCGACGTGCCGCAGTCGCGCGTCGTCTGGGTCAACATTCCCCTGACGGGCGAAGGCTCCGACATCAGCACCGGCCTTGCCGAGGTGGACGTGAACCTGCCGCCGGGCACAATCCAGGCCGTGCGCATCCTGAGCCCCGACACCGGCAGCATCACGCTCGACCTCTGGGTGGACAGCTACGCCAACTACCCGCCTACTGATGCCGACAGCATCTGCGGCGGCAACGAACCAGCCCTGTCCAGCGCGCAGAAAATGGCGGATTCCACGCTGACCAGTTGGACGACCAGCATCGCCGAGGACGATATCCTGGCGCTCAATGTGGACTCCTGCACCGGCATCCAGTCCTGCACCCTCGCCCTCAAACTCCAGGTGTGATGATGGCAATCAGTACCTACCACGCGAACAGCACCGGCTGCTCGGCCTGGGACGGCGAGAGCGCCTCGACGTTCTTCCAGCCCGTTGAGTCCGAGCTCACCGCCGGTGAAAAGTCGGACATCGCCACCAGCGACAATACTCGCCACTCCCACAACGAAGGCCCCGCCGGCAGCGAGCCGGTCCTCCGCCTGCGGCTTGAGATTGCCGAGGACGAGGCGGATGTTACCCAGCTCCGCGTCATCGCCGAAGGCTACGGGCGCACGGTGACCGGCATCAGTTCAGCGGATTATGGCTTCTCCGTCCACATCTGGAACCTCGGCACGCAGAGCTGGGACTATCTGGGCGGGCATGGATCCTCCGGCGATTCAACGGTAGACGAGACCGCCAGCGGCGACCTCACCGACTACATAGACGGCAACGACCGGGTGTTCGTCCGCGTGAAGGGGCCGTCGGCCGACTCGTTCTCAAACAGCAGCACGCTCTACACGGACTTCGTCGAGCTGGAAGTCACGTATAGCACGGGACTGAGCAACGCCAAGTGCCCCGGCATCGTCATCGCGGGAGCTTGAGCATGGTGCATGTCGGGCGCAAGATCGGCAACTTCGCAGGGCCGGATACGGTGCAGAACCTGTACGCCGAACCGGACCCCGGACAGGCGGGCGAGGTGCGCCTGTCATGGACGCCCTACCACGACCACGCCACCTACGGCACCTACTGGCAAGCGGTCGTGGACGGCCAGGCCATCCAGACCACTGACGACACCTACGTGGACGGCGTCCCGCAGGATGCACGCGAGATCGAAGTCTGGGAGTGCAGCTCCCTGACCCGCGATGAGGACCTGTCCCTCGTCGTCACGGCGGTGGACGAACACGCCGTCTGCGCCTGGGATGAGACCACCGGCGACCCGGACATCTACGAACTCTGTCACTCTACCACGTCCGGCAGCTACACGGACCCGCCCATCCACGTCCGCGAGGCCGGCGAGGGCAGCTACACCTTCCGCTACGGCCCGCTGGCCGAGGATACGCACTACTTCCGGCTGACCGCGAAGGACGCCGCCGGCAACCCCGAGAATTCCAATGAAGATTCGGTATCCATCAGCATCCCGCCCGCGCCGCCCACAAGCCTGACCCTCAGCCACAACGACACCACCCACGTCACGACGCTGGACTACGATGCCAGCCCCGCTTCCGACCTCGACTACTACGCCATTCGCTGGGGCGACCCCGTGGAGCTGACCGGCACCCCGGACGATACCGAGGCCACCACATCCTACGACCACGACAACACCGGCTTCACCGGCCGCCGCATCTACCTGGTGCATGCCGTGGACACCGACGGCAACGAGGAGATGGGCCTGGCCGCCATGGCCGTGATCGACCTGAACAACGGCGTGCAGGTCAGCCGGCCGAACTCCCCGGAGATCACCGAGTCCCGCGCCATCGCCTCCGGCCAGGCGCGCGTGACCGTGCGCTACGACCGCACCGGCGAGGCCGGCGTTGCCGCCACCATCGAACTCTACGCCGACGACGGCGCCGGCGGCGCGGTGGACTACAACAGCGCCGTCGGCAGCACCGCTTTGGACAGCGGCCGCCAGGTGCAGACCGTCGAGGTGGACAGCTCCGGCCTGAGCGGCGGCAACACCTACGAACTGGTGGCCCGCGCGGCGACCAGCGGCGACGTCGAGGACACCAACACCGACAGCGTAGAGGTCACCACCGACGCCACCGCCCCCGATGCCCCCACCCTCTCCGTCGTGGCGGACTAACCGCTCCCGTCCCCCATCTGCGG
>JAWOCH010000118.1:0-3374 GCA_046483865.1 Candidatus Brocadiia bacterium
CAACTGAAGAACTGATAGAGATGGGCACGGGCAGTTTCCTGTTCACCGCCATGGGGGAACCGTTCATTCACCCCGACGCCCTGGATCTGATGGCGGCCTGCAAGGCGGCAGGACGCGAGTGCACCGTAAACACAAACGGGCTGCTACTGACGAGGGAAGCGCTGGACGAGCTGCTGGAGATGCGTTTCGACCAGTTGCGCATCACCACCATGGCCGGCACCCCCGAGCTGTACGAACAGATCCACCCGGGCACGCCGGGGGCGGCCTTCGAGCGCCTGGTGGACAACCTGCGCTACCTGGCCGAACGCAAGAAAGCACTGGGCCTGTCCAAACCGGAGGTCTGGATCATCACCGTTGCCATCGCCCCGAACCACGACGCCATGCTGGAGGTGGCCCGACTGGCCGCCAAGGTGGGTGCCGAGCGCGTGTGGTACCGGGCCTTCGACGACGTAGATGATCCCTGCCTGGCTCCCCTGGCGCCGAGTTCGGAGCAGGCCGCCGTCATCCGGCGGCAAGCCCGCGAGGCGGCCCGCTGCCTGGAAGCCCGGGGCCTCCGGCATAACGTGCCCGAATTCCTGTGCACGTTCGGCGGCCAGATAGACACTGCTGCGCTCTACGCGACAATCCCATGCTATTACCCCTGGTTCGTGCTGCGGGTGGAAACCGACGGCAGCGTCTACGCATGCTGTCGGTGCTACAAGCCCCTGGGCAACGTCAATGAGCAGACCATACGGGAGATATGGCACGGACCTGCTTTCCGCGAGTTCCGCCGGAAGGCGGGCAACCTGAACCGCACCGGCGAGTCGCCGGAGGCGTGCGTCTGCGACAGGTGCGTTCACGCCCAGGCGAACATCCGGGTGTATCGCAAGCTGCACCCATGGCGCGGCCGGAGCGCCGCCCTGCAGCAGTTGCAGCCCATGCTCGGTGCGGGGGAAGATGAGTTCTCGTGAACCTGAAGCAGAAGGACACGTGAAGTGGGCTGGATGAAACCGAGCCATGCCGCGGCCAGACTGCCGGCGCTGCTGCTGGCGGGGCGCCTCGAGTTCGACTTCGACGGGGTGCCCCTGCACGCCCGCGGCCTCACGGTGCGCCGCCGGGCCAACTTGCTGCGTTCGGGGCTCGGCCATCTGTTGCGCCTGGAGCGGATGCCCGGCCTGCCGCCGGTGGTGCAGGTCGAGCCCACCAACCTATGCGACCTGCGCTGTCCCCTCTGCCCTACGGGCGCCGGCACCTCCCGGCGCGCCGGCGGCATGATGAGCAGGGACACGTTCGAGCGGCTGATGGACGAGGCGGGAGATACTCTGATCCTGGCCATCCTCTACGGATGGGGCGAGCCGTTCCTGCATCCCGAACTGACCCGCATGATCGCCCGCTGCACCGAGCAGAGCGTCTTGAGCCTGGTCTCGACCAACGGCCAGCACGTGCAGACGCTGGAGGAAGCGCTCGCGGTCGTGGATGCCGGCCTGAGCGCCCTTATCATCGCCATGGACGGCTGTCGCCAGGAGACCTACGAGTCCTACCGACGGGGAGGCGACCTGGAGAAGGTGAAGCGTTGCGTGCGGCTGGTTGAGGAGGCCAAACGCCGCAGGCGTTCTGATCGGCCGTGCACCTGCCTCCGCGCCGTGGCGAGCCGACGGAACGAGACAGAGCTTCCCGAGATACGCCGGTTTGCGCGGGAAGCAGGGGTCGACATCTTCTCGACCAAGAGCCTGGGCTGCCTGGCAGAGAGCGACGCCTACAGCCAGTTTGAGACGGCCCAGGAAGCAACGAGGCGCTATGGGGCAGAGGGCCGCTCAGGTCAGCCCGTCCGATGCCCTTATCCCTTCCGGCAGCCGACCCTTTTCTGGGACGGCACGGTCGTAGGCTGCGAGTTCGACTACAATCTGGAGGACCCCTGGGGCCGGCTGGGGGAACGCAGCTTCAGACAGATATGGAACAGCTCCCCGGCCCGGCGGCAGCGCCGCGCTGTTCTCGACGGCGCACGGCGGCCTGCTTTCTGCGAGTTGTGCCCTTACAGGGGCCGCCACGGCGGCGGCTCCGCGCTGGAGGTTACTCCGCTGCAGCCCCCCGCGCCGCCGGCATAGAGCAATCACAATGCCATCTACCTCGACCATGGACGATACGCGGACCGACGGCGCAACCCCCCGCGACACAGCGGAGCGCAATGGAACGTTCACGAAGCGCTTCCTGGTCCTGCTGTTCGTCTCGGCCGTGCTGCTGCACGCGGCCGGGCTGAACGGGAAGTGGCGCTTCCAGCGGGACAGCGCCATCTACCTGAGCCTGGCCCGCTCGATGGTCGAGGGGCGTGGCTACGTGCACAATGGCGAGTTCCACACCCGCTACAGCCCCGGCCTGCCGGCTACGCTGGCCGCCGTCGGTTCGGCCACCGGCATGCCGGAGATGCCGTGGGACAGCTTCCTGCCCTTCAACGTCGTGGGCGCGGTGGCCGGCCTGGGATGCGTGGCGTTCATGGTGCTCATCATTCGCGAGCTTGGGTTGGGCTGGATCCAGGCCACCGTTCCGGTGGTGCTGCTGACGTTCTCCCGCACCAGGTACTACTACTCGGTCCACATCATGACGGATGTTCCCTTCGTCTGCCTGGCGCTCGGGGCGTTGTGGTGCGGGCTGCGCATGCGGCGTTCGCAGGGGGCGCGCTCGTGGGCGTGGTGCGGGGGCGCTGCGCTCTTTGCCGCCGCAGCAAGCATGTTCCGACCCGTTGGGCCGCTGCTCGTACCGGCGCTGGCAGCGGGCATGTGGCTGCATCGGGATGCACTGCGCGGCTGGCTGCCTCGGGCCGGCAAGACGCTGCTGATCCTGCTGCTCGTGGCGGCTCCGATCGTTGCGTGGTCCGTCTATACGCAGGCGAAGGCTCCGGAGGCGGAGGTCGGCTACGCCCGCAACAAGCTGGCCCCGGAGCAGTTGGTCCGAAGGTCCGCCGGGCTGGTCACCCGCTGGCTTGAGCATCCGGAGGGATTCGCCGACGCGGTGTTGGGCTCGAACTTCGGCACCATCACGGGTCTGGTCCTGATGGGCGTGATGGCTGTGGGCCTGGTCGTCTCGGTGCGCCGGGGGGAGCGCATGCTCAGCGTGTTCGCTCTGCTGTGCATGGCGGCCATCGTCTGCGGCGGGTGGGCCATCCGCCGGCGCTACCTGCTGCCCGCGCTGCCGGTCATGCTCTACTGGCTGGTGCTGGGCGGGACGGCGATCGGCGGCTGGCTGCAGCGGACGGACTTCTGGACTGCGCCGCGCCTCCGCCGGCTGGGGTGGGCCTGCGTGGTCTGCATCATGGCGGTCAACGTCATCCGCATCGGCGATCTGGTCTGGCAGAACAACTCCACCGATTTCTACCAACGGGTCGAGGGCGGGGTGGTGGC
>JAWOCH010000334.1:0-2677 GCA_046483865.1 Candidatus Brocadiia bacterium
TGGACTGTGGCCCGGGGCATATCCCGCTGCGCCTGGCCCGCGAGCTCCCGGATGTGCGCATCGACGCCGTGGACGGCGCCGCGGCCATGCTGGAGCACGCCCGCAGCGCCCTGGCCGCGGCACCGGACTGCGCCGAGCGCGTGCGCTTCATCCAGGCCACCCTGCCGCACCACGGCCTGGCGAGCGGCGCCTACCACGCCATTGTGAGCAACAGCCTGCTGCACCACCTCCACGACCCATCCGCCCTCTGGGACACGGTGAAGCGTCTGGCGGCGCCCGGGGCGCGGGTGCTGGTCATGGATTTGTCGCGGCCGGCGGATCCCGCGGCAGCGGAGAGCATTGTCGCGACGTACGCCGCCGGCGAGCCGGAGGTCTTGCGGCGGGACTTCTACAACTCCCTGTTCGCGGCGTTTACGCCGGACGAGGTCCGCTCGCAACTGCAACAGGCCGGGTTGGGCGGCCTGGATGTCACCACCGTCTCGGATCGTCATCTGCTGGTGCAGGGCCAACTGCCCTGAGGGGCGGGCCCGGTCTGTCCGATGATGGGCGCCGGTTGCTATTGTGGCGGAGACCGGAGGTCGCATTCCCGGGCTTCGCATGCGACAGTGCCGGGGGTTGCGCACATTCGGAACAGGAGGGGTCGCCATGGCTGATCGGGATCAGTATCTCAAGCAGTTCAAGGAGCAGCTCGATCAGTGGAACAAGGAGCTCGCACGGCTACAGGAGAAGGCCGAAGAGGCCCAGGCCGATGCGCGGCTGCGCTACGAGGCGGAGATCGAGGATTTGCGTCAGCGCCGCGAGGAAGCGCGCGAGCGCATGAAGGAAATGGAGCAGGCCGGCGAGGAGTTCTGGGACGACGTGCGCCAGCGCGCTGAAAAGGCCTGGAACGAACTCGACGAGGGCTTCCGCAAGGCCTGGTCCCACTTCCGGTAACACCGCGGCGGGTGGCTTTCGCGCCGCCGCATTGGAGTGAAACCGAACCCCGTCCGGGCAGCCGGCGGGGTTTTCCAACGACAGGAGACTGACAATGGCAGCATTCGCGATCCACGGCGACCCGGTGAACACCGCCGGCGAACTCCCCGCGCGCGGTGCGCGCGCCCCGGCGTTCGAGCTCACGGGCACGGACTTCTCGGCGGTGACCCCGGAGCAGTTCCAGGGCCGAACCCTGGTGCTCAACATCTTCCCCAGCCTGGATACGCCCGTGTGCGCCAACTCCGTGCGCCGGTTCAACCAGGAAGCCGCCAGCCGCGACGGCGTCAGCGTGCTGTGCGTCTCCGCGGACCTGCCGTTCGCCCAGTCGCGCTTTTGCGGCGCCGAGGGCCTGGAGGACGTGATCACCGCGTCCACCTTCCGCAACCCGGAATTCGGCCGCGACTACGGCGTCGCCATGGTGGACGGCCCGCTGGCCGGGCTTATGTCCCGGGCCGTGGTCGTGATCGACGGCGACGGCCGCGTGGCCTATACCGAACAGGTCCCGGAGATCTCCGAAGAGCCGGACTACGACCAGGCCCTGCAGCATCTCCCCTGACAGGCGTATCATCACGCCGTACAGGTGAGTACCAGCAGCGGGCCGCCCGGCGGCCCGCTAAATCCCGGCATCCCGACCAACCGAGCAGCCCATGAGCGACGTCCCCGAACTCCAGGAAGACACCGACGAGCATCGCCTCATCCTGCGCAACCTGCGCCAGGATGACTACGACGACGTGCGCTCCATCATGGAACAGGTCTACGACCCGTCCATGGGGCCGTGGACGCGCAAGCAGTTCCAGGCGCAGCTCAACCGCTTCCCGGAAGGCCAGATCTGCATCGAGGACAACGGCAAGGTCGTGGCCGCGGCGCTGACCCTGATGGTGGACTACCGCCGCTTCGGCGACCGCCACACCTACGACCAGATCACCGGCAACGGCTACTTCACCACCCACGACCCGAACGGCGACGTGCTCTACGGCGTGGACGTGTTCGTGAGCCCGAGCTACGGCGGCATGCGCCTGGGCCGGCGCCTCTACGATGCCCGCAAGGAACTCTGCCGCAAGCTCAACTGCCGCTCCATCGTCGCCGGCGGGCGCATCCCCGGCTACACCGAGTACGCCGACGAGATGCGGCCGGAGGAGTACATCGAACTGGTCAAGCGCCAGGAGATCTACGACCCCATTCTGAGCTTCCAGCTGGCCAACGACTTCCACGTCCGCCGGGTGATTACCAACTACATGCCGGAGGACCGGGACTCCAAGGCCTTCGCCACGCTGGTGCAGTGGAACAACATCTTCTTCGAGGAAGAGAACCAGAAGTCGCTCATCGGCGGCGACAAGACCAACGTGCGCGTGGGCGCGGTGCAGTGGCAGATGCGCTCCATGCACTCCGTCGAGGAGCTCATGCAGCAGGTGGAGTTCTTCGTGGACGCGCTGGCCGGCTATAACGCCGACTTCATCATGCTGCCGGAGTTCTTCAACGCGCCACTGCTGTCGAACTTCAACCAGGACAACCCGGCCGAGGCCATCCGCGGGCTCGCCCAGTACACCGACGAGATCCGCGAGGGCATGCTGGACCTGGCGGTGCGCTACAACATCAACATCATCGGCGGCAGCATGCCCGTCTACGGCGACAAGGAGCTCAACAACGTCTCCTTCCTCTGCCGCCGGGACGGCAGCTGGGAGACCCAGCACAAGCTCCATATCAC
>JAWOCH010000348.1:0-13348 GCA_046483865.1 Candidatus Brocadiia bacterium
ATGCGCCACGGCGTCCACCCCCTGCACGGCGCGCCGCAGGGAAGCCCCGTCCTTCAGATCGCCCGTCACAAGCTCGGCCCCGAGCCGCTCCAGCAGGTCAGTCCGGCTGGTCGGGCGCACCAGGGCACGCACGTCGTGCCCCGCCTGGACGCACAGTTCGGCCAGATGGCCGCCCAGGAACCCGCTGTCGCCGGTGATCAGCAGTTTCATTCGCGGTTGCCCTCCATGCGGCGCTCGGGCGCAAGGCCGAGGGCACTCAGCACACGCTCGGCATTGCGCCGCCAGGTGTAATTGCGCAGAACGTGGCGTCGGGCGCTGCGTCCCAGCCGCTCACGCAGCGGCGCGTCACCAAGCACCCGCTCCAGAGCCGCGCACAGTGAGGAGACGCCGCCCGGCTCGAACAGCAGCCCCTGTTCCTCATCGTTCAGCACCTCGCAGACGGCCGGCACGCGCGGCGCTACGACGGCCCGGGCCATGCTCATGTACTCGAACAGTTTCATCGGCGATCCGAACTGGTTGGAGTCCGGCAGCACGGCCGCGTCCATCGCGGCAAGATACGACGGGACGGCCCGGTGCGGCACGGCCCCCGGCATCCAGAAGCGGTCTGTCAGGCCCCACCGACCCAGCAACTCCTCGATGCGCGGCCGCGCCACGCCGTCGCCCACGAGCAACCAGCGGGCCTCCGGATAGCCGGAGGCCAGCCGGCGGGCGGCTTCCACCAGCAGGTCCGGCCGGTGCCAGGGCACGAAGGCCCCCACGTACCCCACGAGGACGGCGTCCGACGGCACATTCGGGGGGCGCTGCGCCGGCTCGACTGCGTCCGGGCCGAAAACGTCCGGATCGGCCGCATTCTGGCATATCAGCGCCCGTTCGGCGGGGTAGCCCGATGCGGCAAGCCGACGGCGGAACTCCTCCGACACGGTCACCACCAGGTCCGCCCGGCGGCCCACCCAGCGCTCGATCCGCCGGGTCAGGTCGCCCAGCACCAGCGGGCGGAGCCGTCCCACGTCCGCCGTCACGTTGACCTCCTGCACGATGGGCACACCCCAGCGGCGTGCCAGGAGGGTGGGCGCGATGCTGTTGGCCGTCGCCCGCTCGTAGAGCAGGTCCGGTCTCCGGCGGCGGAAGAGCCGGGTCATCTGCGCCAGGGAGTACAGGTTGTAGCTCAGCTCGGCGCCCTCGAAGAGGATCGGCGGCGCGCGGCGGGCGAACCGTTTCAGCCTGGTCCGCAGCGTGCCGTTGCGCCGGGCAGAGCCCTTGCGGTTCGGCGCGGTCCTCTCCGGGTCGCAGCCGGGCGGGCTGCAGATGTCCACCGTGTGCCCCATCTGCCGCAACGCGCGCACCATGCCCATGATATGGACCAGCTCGACGCGGTCGCCGGCCGTGCGATGGTGGTAGAGAATGTGCATCTCAGCCCTCCTCGTCGCGCATCTTGACCACCTTCGCCGGCACGCCCACGACGGTCGCTCCGTCCGGCACGTCCTCCAGCACGACGGCGTTCGCGCCGATGCGCACGTCGCTGCCGACGCGGATCGGGCCGATCAGCTTCGCCCCCGAGCCGATGAACACGTTGTCGCCGATACTGGGACAGCCGCCCTTCTCCGCGCCGATGGTGACGCCGCTCTCGATGATGACGTTCCGCCCGGCGCGCACGGCGGAGTTGACCACCACGCCCACGCTGTGGAGCACGACCAGGCCCGGCCCGAAGCGCGCGCCCCGGCCGATGACTGCGCCGCTCAGCAGGCTGTTCAGCTTATAGGCCAGAGCAGCAAGCGGGCGCAGGTGCCACCGTCGGAGCGCCCCCATCAGGCGGTAGAGCACGGTGCACAGGCTCCCGTCGGTGACCAGCGCGTGGAGCAGAGAGCGCGCCACGCCGTCGGCGGCATACCAGACTCCCTTCGCCTGCATGTCAGCGCGGATGAGACCGGCCAGGCCGGCCCGCCTCAGCTCGGCGGCCGGGACGGATTCGAAGTTGTGGGTCAGGTAGTGCACCGATCAGCCCTCCCCGCTCACGGCGGACAGGATTCCGTGGAGCCGTCGCGCGTTCGCTTGCCAGGACATGTCCGCCACGCGCGCACGTATGGCCTCCCTGTCGTAGGAGGCGCGCAGAACGCGCCTGATGGCCTGCGAAAGAGCCGGTGGGTCGTCCGGAGGGACGATGACGCCGCAGTCCTCAGCCAGAAGCTCCGGAACCGCGCCCACCCGCGAGGCCACCACCGGCGTGCCGCAGCACAGCGCCTCGAGCACCACGTTGGGGCAGCCCTCCCGCCGGCTGGGCAGCACCAGGGCGTCGGCGGCGTTCATCCACAGCGCGACCTGCCGGTGGGATATCTGGCCCAGTAACCGCACGGACCCGTTCAGGCCGGCCCGGCTGACGCGCCGGCGCAGGGACCCGCGCATCGGCCCCTGGCCGGCCAGGGCCAGACGCACGCCTTCGGCGCCGTCCAGGCTCTCGATCAGCACGTCCGGTCCCTTCACCTCGGCCAGATGACCCACGTAGAGCAGCAGCGGCGCTGCGCCTTCCAGACCGAGCTGCCGGCGGGCCTCCTCCCTCGGCACCACGGGGAAGGCGTCCGCGTCCACGCCGTTCAGCAGCAGGTGGACGGCGGCGGGAGCGGCGCCCAGGTCGCGGGCCGCAGAGGCCAGGTTCGGGCTGACGGCGACGACGGCGTCTGCGTCGCGCAGTGCCTCCGCTGTGCGCTTCCGCCTGCATCCGTCGGGCGGCAGGGAGTGCAGGTCGGTGCCCCGGACTTTGACCACGTAGGGAACGCCCAGCCGCCGCGCCACGTCCCGGGCGGCGCGCCCGTGGGGGTATGCGAACGTGGCAAGGACCACGTCATAGCGCGTCCCGTGCCGCTTCAGCGCCCGCTGAACGGCGTGCAGAGCCCAACGCCACAGCCAGCGTCGGCCGAGCACGGGCAGGTGGCGCATCAAGGGATGATAGGTCGGGATGCCCTCCAGCAGATCGTCGGCCCCCGTGGTGAGTCCGCACAGGGCGGGCCGGCCCGGCAGGCGGGTCCAGGGCAGCGGATGGACGACGGTTACGTCGGCCAGCGCGCCGAGGCACTCGATCTGGCGCCGGTTGTAGGGCGCCCGCCACGGCTCGAGCCGGCTGGGGAAGACATCCGCTATGACCAGGCAGTCCATGACGCTAAGGGTTCCGTACAGAGTTACGCAGGCCCGCCTCCACGTGTGCCGGCAGTCTGCCCATCATCGCGGCGACGAGCGAGCAGGCGATCGTGGAGCTGGCGTGCGGCCTGGAGTCGGCCGCCGCCCGGCGGGCCTGCGTGTTCGATTCTGGTTCCTGCTCCGTCAAAGGCAGGGCGATCTCGGCGAGCAGCAGCAGATGGTCCGAGTGCTGCGTATCGAGTGCCGCGCAGTAGAAGATGCGCGCGTCCGGCGGGGCGAACAGCATGTCAATCCGCACCAGCGGCATCCGCGCGGGAGCTGTCCGGCCCCAGCCGCTGCCGCCGCGGGCAAAGCAGTCCCGCAGGGGCGACAGCGCCCGCCGAAGGCCGGCGTAATGGGGCGGCAGGTTGAAATCCCCCGCGACGATCACCGGCTCGGAGTCAACGTAGCGCGCCACCGTGCTGCGGATGCCCTCCAGCTCCGCCCGCGTCTGCCTGACCGCCTTCGCCAGGCCGCTCCAGCTCAGGCCGCGCACGAGCTGCGTCTTCAGGTCTGCCCGGCGCACGTGTACGTTGACGCAGACAAAGGTGCGGCCCGGCCCAATGGTCACCCGATAAGCGGCGCCCCGCCAGCGGGGCAGATCCTCAGCGACCGGCTCGACCGGGAATCGGCTGACCACGGCGGTGGAGGAATCGCGGTAGTGGAACGAGCTGAAGTACGGTGAGGAACGTATGAACTCCGCCATCCGGGTCTCGCTGGCCTCCTGCATGAGCACCAGGTCCGGCTGGAGGGCGGCCATCTGCTCTACGACGGCCTTCGCCCCCCGCCGGCCGCCCAGCACGTTCCAACTGACAATGCGCAGCGGCGCCGGCCCGGCGTGATCGGCCGGTGAGGCCAGGAACGCCGTGTGCGCGCGGCTGAACTCCTCCCGCGCCTCCGGCGCGGGGGGCCTGAGGCAGGCCACCCATTCCTCGGTCGCCAGCAGCCCGGCGCACCACAGCAGCACCCCGAGCGCCACCCATTGCCAGCGCACGCCCAGCAGACCCACCGCAAAGGCCGGCGCGACCATGCCAAACCACACGAACGCCGGCCGCACGGTGAAATAGTAGACGGGCACGCTCGCGCGCGGCCAATGGTACAGCACCACAAGGGCCACAACGGCGGCACAGCCGGCAATGAACGCCGCCGCGCATGCTCCGCAGAACCAGGTGCGACGGCGCAGCAGGCGGATGCCGCGCCCGCGCCGGTCACCAGTCCGTGTCGGGCTCTGTGCCATAGCTCAGCTCCGGGCGTCCGCCGCCTTGCGGCGGCCTATCTCGCGGTAGAGGTCCATGTACTGATCCACCATGCGCTCGACGGAGAACTCGTTGCGCACCCGGCGCCTTGCGGCCCGGCCCATCCGCCGCGCGCGGGCCGGCCGGCGCCAGAGCCGCAGCACCGCCTCGGCCAGCGACTGTGCGTCGTCGGCCGGCACCAGCGTCCCCGTGCGGCCGTCCTCTATCACCTCCGGGTTGCCGCCCACGTCGGTGGCCACCACCGGCAGCCCGCAGGAGCAGGCCTCCAGGATGGTCAGCGAAATGCCCTCGGCGTGGGATGGCTGCACGTAGATGTCGCACAGCGGGTAGATGCGCTGGACGTCGTCCCGGTTGCCCAGGAAGCGCACCCGATGGGTCAGCCCGAGCTGGTCGGCAGTCCTCTGCAGGTCCTTCCTGCGCGGGCCGTCGCCGGCGATCACCAGGGCGGCGTTCGGCGCCTCCCGGCGGATCAACTCCAGCGCCTCCAGCAGCACCGAGATGCCTTTGCCGGCCACCAGCCGGCCCACCGTGCACAGCAGCGGTCGCCCCGTCATGCCGAAGATCCTCTGACGAGCGTTCTCGACGTTTTCGGTGGAGGGGCGGAACCGCTCGGTGTCTATGCCGTTCAGCACCACCCTCCCCTGGCGCAGCGGCCGGCCGTAAGCGGCCTGGAAGCCGGACAGCACCTCCTCGCTGACGGCAGCCACTGCATCAGACAGTTCCCAGAACCGGGCCGCCAGGGCGGCGCTGCCCAGCAAGCAGGGCCACTCCGAGCCGTGCTTGGTGGTGACGATGACCGGCACGCCGGCCAGCCGGGCGGCGGGGGCGGCGCGCACCTGGCTGAGGAAGTTGTGTATGTGCACCACGTCGGGCCTCTGCACCCGGAGCACGCCCGTCAGGGCCAGGACGGTGGAGAGCCCGTTCCAGCGGCTGGGGCGCGTCAGCACGTTGACGGGCACGTCGCGGTAGCGTAGGCGACGCGCCAGCCCGTCCCCGGGGAACAGGGCGCAGATGCCCGCACGCACGCCCGCGATGCGTCTCATGCGCAGGCAGCTCTCCAGCACCAGCGTCTCCAGCCCTCCCGTCTGCAGCGCGCGCACCACGTGCAGCACGTGCAGGGTACGCCCCGGCAGACTGTGCCGGAACACCGAGGATGCGGACGGGCTGGGCCGGCGGTCCGTGTCACTCATGGTGGCAGTGTCACCGTCCATCTGGGGTTCTCCTTGCAGTGCTCTATCACCTCGTGTGTGAACGGTCCGAAGAACGGGTGGCCGTGATACTGCGCCATTTGGATGGTCTGGTTGCGCAGATTGATCTCCACCACCCGCCAGCGGCCGTCGGCGTCCAGGGCGAAGTCGAAGCTCACCAGCCGGGTCAGGAAGCACTGGCGTGTCAGCCGGACGGCCAGCTCCTTCAGTTCATCGTAGCGTGGCACCTGGTGACGCTCGGTGAAATCCACCCCCGTGTCCGGATGGCGCACGAAGCGCTCGCCCCAGTTGTCCAGGGCGTGGTCGCTGAGGCGGCCGTCGGGATGCACGAAGCATTGGATGCCGCCGGAGGTCAGGTTGTCCAGGCTGCCGCCCTTGCCCATGCGCAGGGCGGCGTTGAGCACGCGGATGCCCTCGTCGCCGACCGAACGGTAGACGCAGACCCGTATCGTGTTGAGGCACTGATCGTAGAAACGGTCGAAGAAGGCGTGCTGGCGTATTCTGTGCTGTACGACGAAGTTGCGCGCGCCCTCCATGCGCCGCTCCAACTCAACGCGGTCGGCGACGAAGTGCACCCCGATGCCGCCCGAGCCCATGCTGGGCTTGAAGACGGCGGGGTATTCGATCCGCTCCAGCAGCCGGTCCACCTGCGGCGCATCGAGCGGCTCGTAGCCGCCGTCGAGGATCTGTCCGTCCATCCCGTGCAGATACACCTCGGGCGCCAGGCCGTCGGGCAGCCAGCGATTCAGGAAGCTCTTGTTGTCCAGGAACAGCGAGAAGTCGTAGCGGTTCAGAGCGGCCTGGATCTCGGAGGTGTAGACCTCCTCGGGCACGATTTCCGGATCGGTGCAGCCGGACATGTTGTAGCAGGCGCGGAACGTGTCCAGCTTCATGTCCGGGCGCAGCGGACGCCACAGCTCCAGGTGGCGCCGTTCAGCCTCGGGCGGCGCGGGGCGCCGATACTCCGGATGCAGGCGGAAGACCTTCTCGTGCCAGGCGTCCCAGTCCTGCCGGCTCAGGTAGCGCACCCGGCGGCGCAGCGCCCACTGCTTTGCCCGGGCGCCCACTGAGTGTATCAGGTCGTGCAGGCCCATGCTCAACTACCCTCCTCGCTGGCGGCCGGTTCGCCCGGGGGCAGGGGACTGCCCAGCTTCTCCAGCAGCGTCCGTACCCGCAGGTTGCACAGGACGTTGCGGCAGAAACTGCCGGGCTCGAAGCTCCACTTCCCGTCGCCCTCCCCGTAGACAAACCGGCCCGGCCGACCGTCCACGATCGTCATGTCCGCCTGGGCGGAGCCCCAGACCGGATGTATCTCGTTGGCCAGGTAACGCCCGTCCTCCGTTTCCAGCACGTCAACGTTGATGCTGGCGAAAGGGCCCTTCTCGCTGACCTGGCGGCAGAAGTCCAGCAGCCTGTCGGGCGGCCGAACGTAGTGCACCTCCCGCGACCCGCTGTGGAACTCGCCCTGCTGCACCTTCCGGTTGGCGAAGAAGGAGTCCCCGATGCGCGCGGTGCGCCACTCGGTGGCGTTGGGGACGTACTGCTGCAGCAGGATGTAGCCCCACTGCCGGTCGCGGGCGTCGTGGCGCCGGGCCAGGAATCCCTTGCCGAAACAGCGCCGGACCAGCCGGGCGGCGCGTCGGCGGTCCCGCAGTATGCGCACGCCCAGGGCGGAGGAGGCGATGTCCGTCTTGAACACCAGCGGGTAACGCGCACCATCCAGGAACTGCTCCGCCCGCCGGCGGTCGAAGAACACGCGCGTCTCCGGCTGCGGCACGTCGTTGAGTGCGAACCACTCGGCGATGCGCCGCTTGCTCTCGTAGAGCCATAGCGCCTGGTAGTCGGGGAACACGATGCGCCCCATCTCGTGGGTCAGGAACCGCAGACGCTCATCGAACATCATCTTGCTGACCGTGTGAACGTGCGAGGGCCAGACCAGGAACGCGTCGCACCCGCACGCCTCGATCGCCTCCTTCCAGTCGCCTCCGGAGATGTCCACCAGCTCATAGGGCACGCCCAGCTCCCGACAGGCGGCTTCGTAGCGCCCGTGTTTCATCATAAGGTCCTCGATGATGCCCAGCCGCACAGAGGTGCGCAGGGGTGCGGTGCGGACGGCCGAGAGGGTGTTCCGGTATTCCTCCTGCCACATCTTGCGGGCCAGGCGCCGCTTCGGCAGCAGGTGGTAGCCCAGCGTCCGCAGCGGCCGGGGGATCCACCGGCGCACACGCGAAGTGCGGATCGCCACCACGGCGTCCAGCAGACGCGACAGCAGGCCACCTTCCGGGCTCATCGTCGTTATGCTCCTTCCTCCGGGGCCTCGCCCTGCCAGGCGCGGACGGCTCGATAGGGATCCTCCGCCATCTCCAGCGCGGTGGCGAATGCCGACACTCCCAGCAGCCCGAGCGACACCGAGTTGTCACCGTCCAGTTGGCGTCGCACGGCCCGGCGCAGGCGGTCAACGTCCAGGTACGGCGCCAGCCGTGCCCGGTTGTGCAGTACATGCTCCAGAACGCCCCTGGACTCGCCCTGGAGGGCAAGCCCGTACTGGTCCTTGGGGTTGCCGACCCATCGGCGCAGGGGCAGGACTTTCTGGACGGGTCGGCGAACGAACCGCTTGTACTGCGTCGCCAGGAAGTCCCGCAGGACACCCCCGGTGCTGGTCAGCAGCGGCAGGTCGTTCGTGTTGGGTATCTTCGCCAGTGCGGGCATGTGGTCGCGTATCATCTGACGGTATGCCTGCTGCCGGTGAATGGCGGCGAAGGGCAGCGAGCAGACGAAGTCCACGAACTCCAGATCGGAGAACGGCGCCCTGACCTGCGTGATCTGCTCGAAGAAGTAGAGCTGAAACGAGACGTAGCGGCGCCGGGGCAGCAGCAGGTCCCAGTGGTAGAAGCGGTGGAAGAACGGCCCCTCCTGATCCAGGAAGAACCGCCGGTTATCCCCCAGGGCCTGGTCCACCAGCTCAGCCCCCAGCGACGCGCTGAGCATCTGGCGGGCCGCCTGCGGGCTGAACCGGTGGGAGTTGAAACCGCCGAACGCCAGTTGCCACTGCTCCTCGGGCGTGCTGAAGGCCGTGTCAGAGACCTGGAACCGGCTGCTGAGTTCGCCGCCAAGGAAAGCGGAGATAACCGGCCTGTCCTGCCCCCGCCCGCCCAGCAGCCAGGACAGGTGCCGGCTGGTGTGTATGTCGTACATGCCGCCGCTGAGCGCCACGCACCGCTCTCGCGCCGCCCCCAGGAAGGCGTCGCGGTAGCGCACCACCCGGTGAGGGACGCCAGCCGCCCGCGCCAGCCGCCGGGCATAGCGGGCGTCCTGGGCGAACAGCCCCGGCTGGTGCTGCGTCACGGCATCGGTGTGCACGGGCCTGTCCGTCAGAAGCCCCAACAGCACGCGGCTGTCGAATCCCCCGGACAGCGGCAGGATCACCTCCTGTCCGTCGCGCACGCGCCGCTGCACGCTGCGCGCCAGCACCTGGTGCATCTGATCGGCTATCCTCTGGATGGACCAGTCCCATCGCTCGCGGGAGAACCGCAGGTTCCGGACGGTCTGTGACCGAAGCTGGCCGTCGCGGAAGGTCGTGACGCTGCCGGGCGGCAGCACGGAGACGCCCTCAAACAGCATTCGGTTGCCCTGCTGATGGCCGACCAGCAGCATTTCGGCCACGCTCTGCGGTTCCACGACGGGTTCGAAGTGCGGGTGGGCGGCAATGGCCCACAGGTTGGAGCTGACATACAGGCTATGCCCTGCCCGCCACAGGAGCACCGGCTTCATGCCCAGCGCATCGTTCATGAGCCTGAGTGTCCCGCTTTGCGGCTCCCAGAGCATCGCCACGTAGCGGCCGTTCAGGCCGGCCAGCGCGTCCGGGCCGGCCTCCACATACAGGTCCAGGAGCCTGCGCGCCGCCTCCGCCTCCGAACAACGCGTCCCCAGGTCCCGCGCTGGAATGGCATCGGGAGCTACGTAGCCGGAGAAGACGAGGACGTTGCCTTCCGCGTCCTTCGCGACGGGCGGATCGGCTCCGATGGCCGGGAGGGAGCCGAGGAAACGGAATGGGCCTTCCTCCAGCTCAGAGCCGTCCCGCGCTACGCCGGCCTCGATCCAGGCCCGCATCCATCGGCGCACGGCGGCCCAGGCATCCGCGTCTGTATCCACGGCAGCGGCAAACCCGTTCACGGCGCACTCCCTTCTGTCAGCGTTCTGGTGTCTTTCCGTCCCCATCCACGCACCAGCATTGCGGCCGCGTAACGGAGGCGGCCCAGAGCCGGGCAGAACTCCCGGCCCAGCGGAGCCGGCCAGCCGGCCAGCGACCTGGCTGTGTGCCAGAGCGCACGCAGGCGGCTCTCCAGGCCGTATTCCCTGGCTGCGTCGAAGTGCAGGTAGCTCCAGGCGCGGCGCCTGACGTGCCACGGCACCCGCGGGTTGTCGCGCAGGGACTTGCGGATAACCTTCCGGTTGTTCGCCAGCATACGACGGGCGTCGCCACTGACGCTTGCTGCGCGCTGACGGTATGCAGCGGCGACGGTGCCCATGCTCAGCACCTTCCAGTGCTGGGCGATCCGCCGCCACATGTCCCAGTCCTCGGGCCCGAAGATGCCCTCGTCGAACTCACCCGCCTGGCGCACCGCTTCCGCGCGTGCCATCACCGTCGAGGTGCTTATCGGATTTCGCATCACCAGCATACGCAAGGGGATGGGGCACACTGGCGGCTCCGCGGGCAGCGAGGCCCACTCCACCTGCTCCGGGCTGCGGAAGCTGCTCATCCGCGCGCTGCACAGCCCTACGTCCGGGCGCGCTTGCAGGAGGGCCGCCTGGACTTCCAGCTTCCCCGGATGCCACAGGTCGTCGGCGTCGAGGAAGGCAATGAAATCGCCGCCCGCCTCGCGCAGGGCGGTGTTACGCGCCGCTGCCGGGCCGCCGTTCTCCCGGCGCAGACAGCGAACCGGGGCGCCGTAAGCCTGCACCACGTCGCCGGTTGCGTCGGTGGAGCCGTCGTCCACCACCAGCACCTCCAGCGGGCGGTAGTCCTGCGCCAGGACGCTCTCGATCGCATCGGCCACGAAGCCCTCGGCGTTATAGGCCGGCATGACCACGCTGACCAGCGGTCTCTGGCTCATATGCTTGCCTGCGTTCCCGGTCCGGACGGCACTAATGGTGTTGCCTCCCTGCTGCGGCCGCGCGCTGCTCGAGTTGCTCGAGGACCTCCTTGTAGCTGCCCTGCTTGTGGCCCCGCAGGCACTGGACCTGGAAATCTCCCCAGGTAACATTGCCCTCCACGATGACGGGACCTCGCGTGCTCATACCGATGTCCCAACCGATGGCGTGCGCGTGGGGGAAAGCCCGCGCCGCCGAGCGGGCCAGATCCAACACCTGTTCCCACATCGGCAGTTGGAAGCCCGTGAACTCCTTTCCGGTGTCGGGCAGGCAAGTACGCCGGAGGTGGCCCGGATCGCGCTTCAGCCTCCCGGGTCCGAGACGGCCGGTGTCGGTGTCAATGTAGCAGATGACCCCGCCCGCACGCGGCGTGTCAAACCCCAGGTCCTTCGGTTGGAGCTTCAGCACAGCAAACAGTATCTCCACCCGCCCATCGAGCGTGGTCAGCGTGTTCACCCGAACGCAGGAGAGCGTCTTCTCCGCAAACTCCCTCAGGGCCGCGTGCTGGCGCAGCCGCTCCTGGGCCAGCATCGTGCGCGGAGGCGAGGAGGAGCCCGGGTAAGCGTCCGCCAACAGCTTGGGATCGTTGAAGTGAGCCACCAGTTGCTCGGGGCTGTACTCCTTGCCAGAAATATGCACAAAGGTGGATGAATCGGGCTTCCGACCCTCCATCACCAGCACCATTTTGGCCTGGGCGCTCTCCATGGGCTTGAACACCACGCCGTCAGGGTCCTCCCGTTCCGCCCATGCCGCTATGTCCTCGGCCGTCCTCAACGGTCTTCCCGCCCTGGTGTAGCCCCAGTGGGGGTCATAGACCGCGAGAAGCTCCGGCGCCGGCAGACCGCTGGCCTCCAGCAAGCGTGCGAGTATCAACTTATTATCTATGCAAAACTGGTATTTGCGCGGGGTGAACACATACCAGTGCTTGTGCAAAAGGGAGCGGCCGATGTAGCTCCGCTTTTCAGACCACGGGATGCCGGGGTCGGCCAGGCCGTAGAAGTAGTACTCCTCGGGCCCAAGTTCGTTCTCAATCATCAGGCTCAGTTGCTCGCGCATGATGCGGAAGATACTCACGTTGTGCTCCCTGGCCGCCGGCAGGCCGTGCTGCCACAGACGGATGGCGTATCGCCACAGCTTTCCGGGCAGTGCCGCAAGGCGACTCATTGCCATCTGGGCTGCCTCCCCGGCGCGGCTGCGCCGTTGGCGAGTGCAACGACCTCTCGATACATCTGCACGTATTGCTTCACGATGACTTCTTTGCCGAACTGCTCGACGGCGTGTCGGCGCGCGGCGCCGGCCTCCCGCCGGCGCAGTTCGGGGTCCAGGTACCGCTCCAACGCCGCCGCCAGGGCGCCCTCCTGCTGCATTGCTACCTGTTGACCGCCCGGCCCGACCATCCAGCCGACCACGGGATGCGTGCTGACCAGCGAGGGCAGGCCGCTGGCGACCGCCTCCAGCAGGGCGTTCGGCATCATGTCCCACAGAGAGCAGAGGGCATAGACATCGCCCAGCCGGTAGATGCGCGGCATCTCCTCGTGGGGCCGGTCTGGCAGGAAGTGCACAGACGAGCCCAGCATCTCGCGGCCCATGCGCACCAGCTCGGGAGTCTCGTCGGTCGAGGCACCGGCGACGACCAGCTCAACTTTCTCCCGCGCCCGCTCGCGGAACGCACCGAACTCCCGCAGCAGGTAGTCCACCCGCTTCAGCCGTGTTCCGATGGCGGCCACCGAAAGCACGACGAAAGCGTCCTCTGCCACACCGTATCTTCTGCGCAGGTTTCCTGCCCGGCCGGGCCTGAACACGTCGGTGTCCACGAAGTTGCCGATGGCCGTCCAGCCTTCCCGGGCGCGCCCCTGGCGCCTGGCTTCCTCCAGGTAGTGGGGCGCCAGGTGCTGCACGAACTCCAGCTTCCCCAGGAACTCCTCCGGCTCGTAGGTGCCGTGGCCGAGTATGGCGGGGGCGCGGATCAGGCGGACCTTCCGGGCGCGCTGCAGCGCCATGACCACATGGGGGTCATGGGTGTGCACGACATCGAAGCTGTGCCGCAGGTGGAGCAGCAGCCGCAGGGCGAAGCTGGTCTCGTGGATGCCCTGGCGGGAGCCGAGCCCCAGGTGCCAGGTCTGGGGAGGCAGAAGCCGGCTGAGCAGCCGGGCCGCCCGGCCGTGGCCCGCGATGCAGCGGCACACCCGCTCGTAGGGCATCTCCGGGCGGCCGGCGCCCTTGAACAGGGTGACGTCCTCGCCCATGTCGTGCAGGACGCGGGCCGTCTTCTTCGCCCACGTCTCCGGCCCCCGGCTGGCATGGCCCAGGCCGGAGGAGACGATGGCGATTTTGAGTCCCGAGGCCATCGCTATGTTCCTGCTTCTCCGTAGTGAACTCCTTCGCCGTCCCTCCCAGTCCCCGGGACAGGGGCGGCGTCTCGCCGCGCCTTCCCCGGCGGGGACGCCGGACCTGCCCCTGCCCAATGGGCTGCTGAAGCTCGCCCCCGGCTCCGGCGGGCCAGCACCTGCTGCACTATGCGGTCGGTCCGGTCGGCCAC
Organism: Candidatus Brocadiia bacterium; assembly: GCA_046483865.1. Lineage (GTDB taxonomy): Bacteria > Planctomycetota > Brocadiia > SM23-32 > SM23-32 > JAWOCH01. The sequence goes on from JAWOCH010000348.1 coordinate 13,323, forward strand.
GTTCTGCCAGTTGTGCTCGTCGAGGA
>JAWOCH010000363.1:0-8601 GCA_046483865.1 Candidatus Brocadiia bacterium
GTTCTATCATGCGCCTTGCACCGGTGACAGTGTTCCTCGCTGGCCCCCCGCGAAACCGTGCAGAGGTCCGGTGAGACTCAACAGCTTGCAGCGCCGGCTGGTGCCGCTCAAGGAGCCCCCATCTACTGGGATGCCAGCACCGGCGAGGTGGATTCCTCGGAGCCCCCCGCCATCGTCCAGATGCCCCACCCGGCCCAGCACACGCGCTACCCCTCTCAATCCACCCACCTCGCCCACGGCCAGACCTACCGTTTCGTCATCCGAGTTGCCACCGGGATTGACGATGTCCTCCCCGGACCGGTCCACGCCGCAGGCGGGCGGGGTGTCCTCGTCGCTGGTTCCGGGCTCGCCGCAGTGGGCGCGGCGGCCGAGGCTGACCGGCGCGATGAGGAAGTCCCTGCCCGCCGGCAGTTCCTCCCGCTCCTTGCGCTGACGACCTCGGCCGGCAGATCATGCCCTGTCTCCGCTCCCTTGGTCACAAAGCAGGCCTGGCCATGGCATGCCCCACGTACCCGCTACGGACACTGCTTCGCTCCGCTCGCTCTCCCTGACCGGGGCATGGACTCCGCGACTTGCTTGCGCGCTCCGCCGCACCGGGTTCCCGAATCATAGGCCCGCTTGTCTAACGTCGGAGCACTGGAGACGTGGAAACCAGGCAAAACTGGCGCCTCGTCTTGACTATCCAGGCGATGGGGGCTACGATCTTCGCGGTTCCCGAAAACCGCGGGAGCGAGCATGCATCAGGGGAGAAATGATGGCTGAAGCATCTGCACATTCATCCAACGACTCGGGGCAAGCACACCGGCTGTGCGATCACACGGCTTCGGTGGCTGACCTGGCGGCAGAGATGGCGGGGAAGTTCGGTGGGGCGGTGCTGGGCCGGCTGCTGGGCCTGTGGCACGATACGGGCAAAGAGCACCCGGACTTCCAGCGGTACTTGCGCGGTGAGCTGCCACGCGGGCCCTCGCACAAGATGGCCGGAGCGCTCCTGGCCCACCAGGCCGGGCTTGACCTGCTCGCCCTGGTTATCGCCAGCCACCACGGCGGACTTGTGAACCCGGCGCAATTGAAGGCGAAGCTCAGGGAAACGGGCAAAGAACCCCTGTGGCGTCGCATTGCCTCCGACCACGCGCCGCAATCGAAGCCCCGGTCGCACCTGCCGGAACATGTGCGCAACGAACGCGATACGGAGCTGTTCATCCGCATGTTATTCAGCGCACTGACTGACGCGGACTTCCTGGATACGGAAGCCCACTTCCACCCGGAGCGGCCGGACCTGCGAGACCGCGCATCCGACCTGGCCGAGTTGTGGGAGAAGCTGCGAGAGTTCCAGGCCGGTTTGGAGACAAAGGGTCCGGTCAACCGCGCCCGCAACGCGGTCTACGAACATGCTCTCCAGGCGGCCGAATCCGAGCCGGGCATCTTCAGCCTGACCGTGCCCACCGGCGGCGGCAAGACACGCACGGCCATGGCCTTCGCCCTGAAGCACGCCATGCGCCACGGGCTGGACCGCGTTATCGTCGTCATCCCCTACACCAGCATCATCGAGCAGAACGCGCAGGTCTACCGGGGTATCTTCGGACCCGAAGCCGTGGTCGAGCATCACTACGCCGTTCCGGAGGACCGTGACAACGGCCGCAATCGGCTTGCCTCGGAGAACTGGGATGCCCCCATCGTGGTTACCACCAGCGTGCAGTTGTTCGACAGCCTCCACGCCAACAAGCCGTCGCGTTGCCGTAAGCTGCACAACATCGCCCGCAGCGTCGTCGTGCTGGACGAGGTCCAGACGCTGCCCGTGCGCTTGATTGAGCCGACGCTGGAGATGATGCGACAGCTCGTTGCGCACTACGGTGTTACGTTCGTTCTCTCGACGGCCACCCAGCCGGCCTTCCGCGCGCGGGCCGGTTTCGACGGGCTGGAGGGCGTGCGGGAGATTGTGCCGGACGCGCGGGAGTTGTTCGCCCGGCTGGCCCGCGTGGACTACAAGCTGCCGGCGGAAGACGAGGAGCGCACCTGGGAGGAAGTTGCCGCGGAGCTGAGCGACGAACCACAGGCGCTCTGCGTCGTCAACACCAAGGCGGACGCCCTGGCCCTGTTCCGATTGCTGCCGGAAGAGGGCCGGTTCCACCTGTCCACCAATATGTGCCCCGCGCACCGCAGCAACATGCTGGACCGGATAAAGGCCCGCCTCCGCGACGGCGAAACCTGCCGGCTGGTGAGCACACAGCTCATCGAAGCCGGCGTGGACGTGGACTTCCCCATCGTCTGGCGCGCCTTCGGGCCGCTGGACAGCATCGTCCAGGCCGCCGGGCGGTGCAACCGCGAGGGGAAGCGCGAGGGCGGGCGGGTGGTGGTCTTCCGCCCGGTCGAGGGAGGCATGCCCCTCGGCGCATACAAGCGCGGCGCGGAACAGGCCAGGGTGCTCGCCCGTCGCATCACGCCCGAGTCGCTCCACGACCCATCGCTCTACGACGAGTACTTCAGCCTGCTCTACGGGACGTCCGGCCTGGACACCGCCAATGTGTTGGTCAAGCGCGACCGGCTCGCCTTCCAGGACACCGCAGCCGCCTACCACCTGATAGACAGCGACACCACCCCGGTGGCCGTCGGCTATCGCGATGCCGAAGAGCTGATCGAGCAGGCCCGCAGCGCCGAGCGTCTCGACCGCCCAACGTGGCGCGGGCTCCAGCGCTACTCCGTCAACCTGTACCCCAGGCAGTTCGGAAGCGCCCGCGAGGCCGGGCTGGTCGCCGAGATACGGGCGGGACTCTACGCCTGGCGCGGCAAGTACGACGCCCAAACCGGTCTGCAACTGGAGGGCTATGCTCCTGATGACTGCATTGTCTGAGCGCGCAAGCGAATGGGCCACAGCGTTCGGACGCCCGCCGTAGCAGCGGCGTAGGCGCCGGCTGATACCGCTACCCAAGCAGAGAGGAACGCGCTATGAGTGATCTTCCACCCGTGGCCGTGAAGGTCTGGGGCGATTACGCCTGCTTCACACGGCCGGAGATGAAGGTCGAACGTGTCACCTACCCCGTGCCGACGCCCTCGGCCGCACGGGGCATCCTGGAAGCCATCTTCTGGAAACCGCAGTTCGCCTGGCAGGTCCGCAGCATCGAGGTGCTCCGGCCCATCCGGCGCATCTCCCTGCTGCGCAACGAGGTGAAGCGCAAGGTTGCCCTCTCCACGGCGAAGAAACCGGGCAACCGATACTTTGCCGACGACGACCGCACGCAGCGCCACACACTGGCGCTCCGCGACGTGGCCTACGTCATCCGCGCCGACATGGCCGTGGTGGAGGACGAGCATCCGGCCAAGTACCGGGACCAGTTCCGTCGGCGCGTCGCGCGCGGGCAATGTTTCCACCGCCCTTACCTGGGCTGCCGGGAGTTCACCGCGCATTTCGCCGAACCGGACGGCACCGAACAGCCCATTGACCTGGCGGAGGACCTCGGACGCATGCTCTTCGACATGCGTTACGGCGGGGATGGCGACCGCATAGAGCCGGTCTTCTTCAACGCCCGCATTGAGCATGGTGTCATCACTGTGCCGCAGGAGCACTACGCGCAGGCGGGAGGCTCGGTATGTTGATGCAGAAACTCGCAGAACTATACGACAGAGTGAAGGACGAGGTGGTGCCCGCCGGTTACAAGCACCACAGCGTCGAGTGGTTCATCCAGCTCGATGAGGACGGGCGCTACGCCGGCTTCGTGCCTACCGAGGGCGACGAGGGGCCGCTCGAAGCTCCCTTGCCCTACCGAAAGCGGGGCGGTACCAAGCCCCCGCCGTACCTCCTCGTGGACAAACCCGCCTACGTGCTCGGCCTGGGGCTGGGCGATTTGACCCCAGAGAAGGCCGTCGCCCGGCATGAGGCGTTCGTCGAACTGGTCCGCGAGTGCGCCGACGCCTGCGGACATCCCGCCGTGGAAGCTGTCGCCAGGTTCCTGGAGCAGGACATTCACACGGCCCGCGAGGACGCCCCGGAGGAGCTGCGCCCCTCCCACCTGATCGGTTTCATGGTCGGCACCACGCGCACTTTCGCTCTGCGGGGTGCGGCCGACTTCTGGACGGACAAGGTGACAGCCGACCTTGTTGAGAGGGCCGACCTGGAGTGCGAATGCCTGCTGTGCGGCCGGGTCAAGTCCGTCATCAAACGCCACCCCATCGAACTCCAGGTCGGTCCCGACCGGGCGGGCCTGATCACGGCGAACGAGAACGCGTTCGAATCGTTCGGGCTCAACGCCTCGGAGATCGCCCCGGTCTGCCTGGAGTGCGCCTGTGCCTACGGGTTGGCACTGCGCCACTTGCTGGACTCGCCGGCGCATTCCTTCGCCACCGCCGGCGGCACCTATGTCTTCTGGACGCGCGAGCCGACCGAGTTCAACCCGTGGCAGTTCGTCAGCCAGGCCGACCCCGAGGAGGTGCAGCGCCTGCTCAAGACCCCCTGGGGCCGGGGCGGCGTGCCGGAAATGGAGCCCAACGAGTTCTATGCCCTCTGCGTTAGCTCCAATCAGAGCCGGATGGTCGTGCGGAGCTGGCTCCACACCACGGTCGGGCAGGTGAAGGAGAATCTGGCCGCCTACTTCCGGGCCCAGCGCATCGTCGGCCCCGACGGCAGCGACGCCCCCTATCCCATCAACACGCTCATACTGTCGCTGGTGCGTCGCTTCGACGACTTATCTCCGCAGGTCGTCCCCGCCCTGCTGGAGTTCGCCCTCACCGGCCGGCCGCTGCCCACCTATCTGCTGCATCAGGCCGTGCAGCGCGCCCGCGCCGACACCGACAACCGCATGACCCGCCCCCGCGCGGCGATCATGCGCATGGTTCTTGAATCGCAACGCTCCACTCAGAAGGAGGGACTCACCGTGAGCCCTGAACTGGACCCGCAGAACGCGCATCCGGCTTACGTCTCCGGGCGGCTGCTGGCCGTGCTGGAGGAAGTCCAGCGCCGGGCCATCCCCGGCGTGAAAGCCACCCTCGTGGACAAGTACTTCGGCACCGCCTGCTCGGCGCCGGCCTCCGCCTTCGGAGTGCTCATGCGCCACGCCCAGGCCCACCTGGGCAAGCTCCGCAAGACAAGTGAAGGCACTCACTACCTGCTGCAGAAGCGACTGGAAGAGGTCAGCGGACTGCTGCCCGCCGATGGCTTCCCGCGGACCCTCACCCTCCAGGACCAGGCCCTGTTCGCGCTCGGCTACTACCAGCAGCGCGCCGCCGGGTTCTACCAGAAGGAAGGCGAACAGCAGCAGGAAACCGAACAGGAGGAATAAACCACACGTGGCACGGCCGCCCCCGGCCGTGGAGTCGCATTAGTGAAACCACTTCACCGTAGCTGAACAAGGAGAGAACGATGACGACCGCCGATACAGTGAACAACGCTACGAAACGTGCCGACTTCGTCCTGCTGTTCGACGTGACCGACGGCAACCCCAACGGCGACCCCGACGCCGGCAACCTGCCCCGCGTGGACCCTGAGACCATGCAGGGCCTGGTCACCGACGTCTGCCTGAAGCGCAAGGTGCGCAACTACGTGGACGCCGTCCACGGCGGCGAGGCGGGCATGGAGATCTATGTCGAGCACCACGGCGTGCTCAACCTGCAACACGAGCGCGCCTACGAAGCGGTGGACGAGGAACCCACCAGCAAGCCGGACGAGGAAACCATCGCCAAGGTGCAGCCCTGGATGTGCCAGAATTTCTACGACGTGCGTGCCTTCGGGGCCGTCATGAGCACCGGGGTGAACTGCGGACAGGTCCGCGGGCCGGTCCAGCTCACCTTCGCCCGTTCGATAGACCCGGTCGTGCCCCTGGACCTCAGCATTACCCGCGTCGCCGTGACGCGCATCGAAGACAAGGAAGTGGTCATCGAGGGCAGCGACGAGACCGAAGCCACCGGCAAGGTCACCGAGATGGGCCGCAAGACCCTCATCCCCTACGGCCTCTACCGGGCGCACGGCTTTTTCAGTCCGCCGCTGGCCGAGAAGACCGGCTTCAGCGACGGCGACCTGGGGCTGCTGTGGGAGGCCCTCCAGCGCATGTGGGACCTGGACCGCTCCGCCAGCCGCGGTCTGATGGCCTGCCGCGGGCTCTACGTGTTCACCCACGACAAACGCCTCGGCAACGCCCCCGCCCACCAACTCTTCGAACTCGTCGAAGTGAAGAAGAAGGACGACGTGGAGGCGCCGCGCTCCTTCAGCCACTATGACGTGAACATCCAGGACGACGACCTCCCCGACGGCGTCACACTCACCCGCGTAGTCGGCTGACCGGCGCCGCGGCCCACGGGACCGGCCGGGGCGCTCAGGCGCCCCGGTCGCCTCCTCCCCAATGGGAGTACATCGGCCATGCAACAACAGGAGCACGTGCCCGAACCCACCGTCCTCATCTCCATGCTCCAGCACTACGTCTACTGCCCCCGCCAATGGGCGCTAATCCACATCGAGCGGGCGTTCGAGGAGAACGTCCACACGCTCGGCGGCCGCCGCGCCCACCGAAACGTCCACCAGCGGCGCGATGAGACCAGGGACGGCGTGCGCATCGCCCACTCCCTGCCCCTCTGGTCCGAGCCGCTCGGCCTGCGCGGCCAGGCAGACGTAGTCGAGTTCCGGGCCGACGGGCCGTATCCCGTCGAGTACAAGCACGGCAAGCGCACCGACCGGGACGCGGACAACGTGCAGCTCTGCGCCCAGGCCCTCTGCCTGGAGGAGATGCTGCGTCAGGACGTGCCACGGGGCGCCGTTTACCACCACAGTTCCCGTGCCCGGCGCGAAGTCGAGTTCACACCCGAGCTGCGCCGCTACACGCGCGAGGTGATCTGCCAGGTCCGCCGGGCACTCTGTACGAACGCAACTCCCCGGCCCCCCGCCGACCGGCGGTGCCGGCGCTGCGCCCAGCGGCGGCGCTGCCTCCCCGAGACGACAGCCCGCGCCCCCGACATCCGGCGCTACCTGGCCAACCTGTGCCAACCCGACCCTCTGAGCGGGAAGGACTGACATGGAACCCATCCTCAACACGCTGTTCGTCACCACCGAGGGCGCCTACCTGAGGAAGGAACACGAGCGCGTCGTCATCGAGCTGCCCGACGCCGAAGACGTCAAACTCCCCCTGCGTCATCTCGGCTCCCTGGTGCTGTTCGGACGCGCGATGCTCACCCCCGCGCTGCTGCGCTGGTGCGGAGAGAATGGGCTAACGGTCACCTGGCTCACCCGGCACGGCCGCTTCTGCGGAAGGCTCGTAGGCCCCCAGAGCGGCAACGTCCTGCTGCGACTGGAGCAGCACCGCGCCGCCGCCGACTCCGGCCTCGCCCTGTCCATTGCCCGGAACATCGTTGCCGGCAAGGTCCAGAACACCCGCAACTCCATCCTGCGCAGCCGCCGCGACTGCGACGACGAACAGGACCGTTCCCACCTCCAGGCAGCCGCCGACCATCTGGCCGCCTGCCTGCGTGCCCTCCCCGGCAAGACCGCCCTTGACGAGGTGCGCGGCATCGAGGGCGAGGCCGCGCGGACCTACTTCGGCGTCCTCGATACCATGATCCGCCCCCATGCGGAGAAACTGTCCTTCTGCGGTCGGGTGCGCCGGCCACCCACCGACCCGGTCAACTCCCTGCTCTCCTTCCTCTACGCCATCCTGGTGCACGACTGCGCAGCCGCTGCGGAAGGGGTCGGGTTAGACCCCCAGGTCGGCTTCCTCCACGCCCCTCGCCCCGGGCGACCCGCCCTCGCCCTCGACCTGATGGAAGAACTCCGTCCCGTCCTCGCCGACCGGCTCACCCTGACTCTGCTGAACCGCCGCCAGCTCAAGCCCGAGGACTTCGAAAGACGCCAGGGCGGCGCCGTCCACATCGCCGACGACGCCCGCCGCACCGTCCTGAAAGCATTCCAGCAGCGCAAACAGGACGAGATCACCCATCCAGTGCTCGACCGCCCCATGCCCCTCGGCCTCGTGCCCCACGTCCAGGCCCGCCTCCTGGCCCGCACCCTTCGCGGGGATCTGGACGCGTATCCTCCCTTCATCTATGGCTAAAGCCATGTACTACGTGGTAACATACGATGTCAGCACAGAGACCAAAGAAGGCCGGCGCCGCCTGCGACAGGTGGCCAAGACCTGCGAAGGTTTCGGCCTCCGCGTCCAGCACTCCGTCTTCGAGTGCATGTGCAACGAGAACCAGCTCTTTCGACTAAGGACTCGGCTGCTGGACATCATCGACACCGACACAGACAGCCTGCGCTTCTACCGCATCGTGGAGCCGCATGAAGACCACATCGAAGAATACGGCATCGGACAGATACCGGACCTCGAGGGGCCCCTGGTCCTGTGAGGGCGCGAACCCCCTGCGTGCAGAGCAACCCGGGGGTGTTCGCAGACCGCGTAACTGCCCGTCCGGCCAGTCCTTAGCGCGACGACATCGGCCCGGGACCGTCTTCGCCCACCGGGAAACGACCGGTTCGCAATCCACCCCCTCTAACCGCCGGCCGCACACCGGCTTATCGGAAGCGCTATAGCATCCCCCCTCCGGGGGGGATGAGGATTGAAACCTGAGCACCTCGGCCTGCTCGGAGAGCAGGTCGCATAGCATCCCCCCTCCGGGGGGGATGAGGAT
>JAWOCH010000386.1:0-9530 GCA_046483865.1 Candidatus Brocadiia bacterium
GCTCCGAGCAGCGGGAGGTGGAGTTGACCCGCCAGTCCCTGCAGGCGGCCGAGGACGTGCGGCGCAAACTGATCGGGAACCTCAGCATCCGCCTCCAGGCCGCGGCGGCCGACCGGATATACTCGTTTTGCCGCCGGGAGAGCCCCGAGGAAGCCCCCGCGGGCGCGCCTGCCACCCACCTACGAGTGGACATCATGTTGACCAAGCCATACGTGAGTCGGTTTCAGAGAGAGGGAGAGCGACACAGTGAAAAGAGCGAGAGCGGCACCCCGAGCTGACCGAAGGGCGGGTTTCGGGCTGGCGGCGGCCATCGCTGCCGTCGCCGTGGTGGCGACGGTGGCCGGGGCCTTCGGCCTGATGGTAGCCTGGTATCTGAGCAGCGGGGGCCCCGCCCCACCAGAGCAGTCCGGTGGCGGCAGCCAGACCGAACAGGCGCGCTACACCTACGTTCCGTTCGGCTCGACGGTTGCAAACCTGTCCGAGGGACGGCTTACACGCTACGTGAAGGTCAACGTTACCCTCCAGGTCAAGCAGGAGCAGGCCGAGCAGGTGCAGCGGGTGATAGACGGCGGCAAGAAGGCCCTGTTCCAGGACTGGCTGCTGGCCTACCTGTCCGACAAGCAGCTCGACGAGGTCAAAGGCGGCGCCGCCCTGGCCAAGCTGCGCCGCGACATCCAGGAGGGGTTCAACTCCATCCTGGCCGAGTACGGCGAGGGTCGTGTAGAGGGAGTGCTTTTCACGGAGTTCAACGTGCAATGAGCCCGCCCGACGAAGGCAAGCTCAGCAAGGACGAGGTCGAGACCCTCCTGCAGGCCACCGAGGAGGAGGAGCAGCAGCAGACGGAGGAAGCTGCACCGCAGGAGGCCGAGCCCACGCGCCGTGTGCATGGCTACGACTTCCAGCAACCCAGCCGCTTCAGCCGCACCCAGATGGAGAAGCTGCGCCGGTTGAACGAATCCCTGGCCCAGAACGCCACCTCCCATGCCGGACGGCTGCTGCGCAGCAACGTCAAGACCCAGCTCGTCAGCATGGACCAGATGAAGTGGGAGAACCTGCTGGAGGAGGTCGGGGAGACAGTTGTGGGGTTTGTCCTCCTGCTGGAGCCGCTGGGCTATCGCGGCGTGGTGACCATTGACCGGCAGTTCGCCGCCGTGGCGCTTGAGCGGATGATGGGCGGGCAGGTGGACGCCGGGGACGCGGCCACCATGGAGTTCACCGAGCTGGACGTGCGCGTACTGGGCGGTCTGCTGCAGGGGGCTTTTCTGGAGCCCTTGCCCGAGCTGTGGTCCAACATCGGGGATTTCCGTGTCGAGCGCGGCTCGTTCGTGGAGGAACTCGCGACGCTGGACTTGTTCCCGCCCGCGGAGGACTTCGTGCAGTTCTCGTTCCTGTTGCAGAGCAACGTGGGCTCCGGCCAGGTCAGCCTGGCCGTGCCGTTCCAGGCGGTGCGCGACCTGCCGCCGAAGGAGCAGGAGGAGACGGCGGAGACCCCCTCGGCGGCCGACGAAAGCATCAGGCGGGCCTTGCGCGACAACCTGCGGGAGACGCGCGTCGAGCTAACGGTGCTGCTCGGCGCGGCGGACATCCCCGTCGGGGAGCTGGTCAAGCTCCAGCAGGGGGACGTCATCGTGCTGGACACGCGGGTTGGAGATGCCCTGGAAGTCCACGTCAACGACAAGAAGAAGCTGGGCGGATACCCCGGCGTGCACAACGGCAAGTACGCCGTCAAGATCACCATCCAGGAGTGAACACCATGGCTGAGGACTCCGAACAGCAGACCGAAGCGCAGGAAGAAGGCGCCTCCGAAGTGAGCGCCGCCGAGTTCAGCGAGATGACCGACGAGCAAAGCGGGCCGGGGCTGAGCCTGGACCTTGTGCTGGACATCTCGATGCCCGTCACAGTCGAGCTGGGCCGCACGAGCATGACCATCCGCGAGCTGCTGCAGATGGGTCCCGGCTCGGTGGTGGAACTGGACCACTCGGCCGGCGAACCGATAGACCTCTACGTGCGTGACGTGCGCTTCGCCCGCGGCGAGGTGGTCGTCGTGCAGAACAACTTCGGCCTGCGCATCAGCGAGGTGATCAACGCCAAGGGCCGGATTCAGCAGCTCGGCCAGGCCGGCGAGGAAGAGGCCGAGAGTTGACAAAACTAACGAACGTTGCGAAACGCCACGACTCCCGCGGCTCCGCCTCGCCCGCCTTCGTGCCGCTGCACGCCGGGCACCTGACGCACTGAGCTAAGTCGTTCTCAGATAAACACTTACGTTTGGCTCATCCCGCCCGCGTTTTCCCCTCCCCCTGACTGCCGTGGCACGGCGGTTGCGCCCTCTCCCCGTGGCCCAACAGCCTGTTGAACAGTCGGTAGGTCCGGCGTCTCGCCGGACAAGGCGCGGCGAGACGCCGCGCCTACCAGGTCATAGAGTATTCACGGCGCTTTTGGGGCCCTCTCTGGACGGGCTGCTGCAGTGAACTTTCGGGGAGACGCTCATGTCCAGGCGGATCAAGCTTATCGGGTGGGCGGCGCTGGCGGCGGTCCTGCTCTGTGCGGCGCCGGCGGCGGCACAGGAACTGCCCGCGTCGGGAGACGTCCCTCCGGGCGCCGGCTTTCGGTGGGACACGCAGGAGACCCAGATACCGTACGGACGCGTGGTCGGCGGCACGGCGGTGGTCATCGGACTCATCTGCCTCGGCGTCTACGTGGTCAAGAAGCTGGACAGCCGCGGCGTGCTGCGCAAGGGCCGCCACCTGGACGTGCTGGAGACCAGGACGCTGGGGCGCAGGCTCCAGCTCTACCTGGTGCGCGTCGGGGAGCGGGTCGTCCTGCTGGCGGCCACCGCAGAGAGCGTCAGCCCGGTGGCCGAGTTCACGCGGGACGAGCTGCCCGATCTGGAGCAGGCCGATGAGGGCGTCGAGGGGTTCGGCGCGGCGCTGAGGAAACTGGTAGGGGCGGGCGCTTGAACAACAGGATCACATGGCTGCTTGCGATGGCGCTGCTGCTGGCTGTCTGCGCCCCCGCCCGCGCCCAGTCTCCGGAGGCCCCGATGCCGACCCTCTCCGAGATGAGCAGCCTGCTGAACCGCATAGACGGCGAGTCCGAACAGGTCCTGGCCAAGCCCATCAAGATCCTGCTGCTGATCACGATGCTCAGCATCGTGCCGGCGGTGCTGATGTTGACTACCTCGTTCACGCGCATCGTCATCGTTCTGGCTTTCATCCGCCGCGCGCTGACCACGCGGAGCATTCCACCGAACCAGGTGATCATCGGGCTGGCGCTGTTCCTGTCGCTTTTCGTGATGGCGCCCACGCTTGGCCGCATCAATGCGCGCGCCATGAAGCCCTACCTGGCGGGGGAGATGACGGCCGAGACGGCCCTGCAGGAGGGCGCCGAGCCGCTGCGGGAGTTCATGTTCGGCCAGACTCGCGAGGCGGACCTGAAGCTGTTCGTGGGCATGAGCGGCATGCCCCGCCCGGAGGTCGAGGCGGACGTGCCCACCTACGTGCTCATTCCGGCCTTCGTTATCAGCGAGCTGAGGCGCGCCTTCGAGCTGGGCTTCGTGCTGTTTCTGCCGTTTCTGATCGTGGACCTGGTGGTGGCCTCCGTGCTGTTGAGCATGGGCATGATCATGCTGCCGCCGGTGATGATCAGCGCCCCGCTGAAAATCCTGCTGTTCGTGCTGGTGGACGGATGGCGGCTGATCTGTGAGTCCCTGGTCTTCAGCTTCGGGGGAGGTTGACCGTGACCCAGCAGATGGTGGTGTTCCTGGCCCGGCGCACGCTGATTACGGGGCTGGTGGTGGTGGGTCCCCTGCTGGCAGCCGGCCTGCTGGTCGGGTTTACCGTGGCCATCTTCCAGGCGGTGACCACCATCCGCGAGATGACCCTGACGATGATACCGAAGATCCTGGCAGTGGTCGGCGTGTTGCTGTGGCTGCTGCCCTGGATGCTGAGGGTGGTCGTCTCCTACACGGCGGACATGCTCATGTGGATACGCGCGTTTTGAGGGGGACAGATGCTGCTGGACGAGGCCATGAAGCTCCTGCTCGTACTGGTGCGGGTGGGGTGCATCTTCGCCTTCCTGCCGTTCCTGGGAGAGACGAAGGCGCCCATGGCGATGAAGGGGCTCGCAGTTGTGGCCATTTCGCTGGTCATTCTGCCGGTCAGCGGCGCACGGGTGCCGGCCGGTGCGTGGCAGCCGGTGCGCTTCTTCCTGTTCGTTGGGGCGGAGGTGCTTCTGGGCCTGCTCATAGGCGTGTCGGCCCGCGTGGTGTTCTCCTCCATCCGGATTGCAGGGGAGATGATTGGCCGGCAGATCGGCATGGCCCTGGCGATCACCGCCGATCCCATCAGCGGCGTGCAGGCGACCCCCATCGGCAACTTCGCGGAGCTGGTCGGCGTGTTGACGCTGTTCTCGATGGGCGGGCATCACATGATGCTGCGGGCTTTGCGGGAGAGCTTCGCCCACTGGCCGCTGGGCACATTCGTGCCGGCGGAGCTGCTGCGCGACTCGGCGGTGGGGGCGGGCTCGGCGTGTTTCTCCATGGCGCTGCAGATCGCCGCCCCCCTGCTGCTTCTCACCTTCCTGGTCAGCCTGGTGATGGCCGTCATGGCCCGGCTGGTTCCCGAGGTGAACATCCTGGTCGTCGGCTTCCCCCTGCGCATCGGCGCCGGGCTGATCGGGCTGACGCTGATGGTGCCGCTGCTGGTGCAGTGCAGCAACGAAGTGGCGCGGGCCACGCTGCGCCTGATGTGGAGCATAGCCACCCGCGCGTGACCTGAACCGAAGGTGCGAGCATGCCTGAAGGCGCCCAGCAGAAGACGGAGAAGCCGACACGGCGACGCCGCCAGAAGGCCCGCCAGGAAGGCACCGTCGCACAAAGCACCGAGGTCGCCAACGCTTTCGTCCTGCTGGCGGCCGGCATCGCACTGGTCCTGTTTGGCGGCTACATCTTCCAGACCATAACGACCATCATGACGGAGAACCTGGCTAACCTGGCCGCGCCGGAGCTGACCATTTCCGGTACCATCGAAGCCACCCGCGGCGCGCTGCTGTGCCTGCTGCGCGCTGTGCTGCCCATCGGGCTGATGGCCGGCGCGGTGGGCGTGCTCTGCTGCGTGGTGCAGACGGGCGTCCTGGTGGTGCCCAAGAAGGTGGTGCCCGACCTGAACGCCGTCAATCCCATCCGCGGCCTGCAGAACATATTCAGCCTGGCCGGCCTCATGCGGCTGGTCACCGCCCTGGTCAAGTTCGTGGTCATCGGCGTGGTGGCCTACTTCCTGCTGCGTGGCCGGCTGCACTGGCTCCAGGCCGTGGTCGGCAAGGACGCCTGGGGCATACTGGACGTGGGGCGCCGGCTTTCTTTGTCGCTGCTGCTGCGGGTTGGCGCGGCCATGATCGTGGTGGCCATCCTGGACTATGCCTACCAGCGGCGACGCCATGAGAACGAGCTGAAGATGACCCGTCAGGAGCTCAAGGATGAGCGCAAGCGTGACGAGGGCGACCCGGAGATTCGCGGACGCCAGGAGCAGATGCGCCGCGCCATCGCCCGCAACCGCATGATGCAGGCCGTCCCCGAGGCCGACGTGGTGGTGAGCAACCCCACGCACCTGGCCGTGGCGCTGAAGTGGGACGAAGCCACCATGGCCGCCCCCACTGTGGTGGCCAAGGGGCGGGACCACCTGGCCGAGCGGATCAAGCAGGTCGCACGCGACAACGGCGTGCCCGTCCTGGAGCGCAGGGATGTGGCGCGCACTCTCTACCAGGCCGTTGAGGTGGGCATGGAGATACCGCCGAAGCTCTACTACGCGGTGGCCGAGGTGCTGGCGTTCGTGCTGAGGAAGAGGAAACGGCGATGAGGCAGGGGATGCGCCGACTGAACGGGACGACCAACTTCGTGGCCCGGCACAGCGACATCGTGCTGGCCATCGGAGTGATGGGCATACTGATCGCCATCATCATCCCGCTGCCCACGCCGATCCTGGACGTGCTGCTGACGTGCAACTTCGCCTACGTTCTGCTGCTGCTGACCGTCGTGCTCAGCGTGCAGAACCCGCTGGAGCTTTCCACCTTCCCTTCGCTGCTGCTGATCGGCACTCTGTCGCGGCTGGCGCTCAACGTGGCCAGCACCCGGCTGATCCTGCTGAATGCATACGCAGGGGAGGTGATCGAATCGTTCGGCCAGTTCGTGGTGGGCGGCGAGGTGGTCGTGGGGCTGATCATCTTCATCATCATCGTCGTCATCCAGTACATCGTCATCACCAAGGGCGCCGAGCGCATCTCCGAGGTGGGGGCCCGGTTTACCCTGGACGCCATGCCGGGCAAGCAGATGAGCATAGACGCCGACCTGAGCGCCGGACTGATCAACGAGGTCGAGGCGAAGCAGCGCCGCGAGCAGATAGTCCAGGAGGCCGACTTCTACGGCGCCATGGACGGCGCCAGCAAATACGTCCGCGGCGACGCCATAGCCGGCATCGTCATCGTCTGCATCAACATCATCGGCGGCATCGTCATCGGACTGACCCGGGGCATGTCGGTCGGCCAGGCCATCAAGACCTACTCGATCCTGACGGTGGGCGACGGGCTGGTCAGCCAGATTCCGGCGGTCATCATGTCCACCGCTGCCGGCATCATCATCACCAAGTCCGCCTCCGACATGGGCCTGAGCAAGGAGC
Source organism: Candidatus Brocadiia bacterium (assembly GCA_046483865.1). GTDB lineage: Bacteria > Planctomycetota > Brocadiia > SM23-32 > SM23-32 > JAWOCH01. The sequence goes on from JAWOCH010000386.1 coordinate 6,669, forward strand.
TGGGCCTTCAGGTGTTCGCCCGCGAGCGCGCCGTGGGCATCGCCTCCTGCACCATGTTCATGTTCATGCTGTTTCCGGGGCTGCCCACCATGCCGTTCCTGGTGCTGGGGTTGGCGCTGCTGGGCGTCTACCTGGCTCTGCGCGGGCAGCGGGCAGCGGACGCTGAGCCCGGGAGGGAGGCCGAAGCCGAGGAACCCTCCGAACCCAGCGAAGAGGAATTGATACGCTCGCTGCTCGAACCGGACCGGATCGCCGTGGAGGTCGGCTACAACCTGATACAGCTCATTGACCCCGAGCGCGGGGGCACGCTGCTGGAGCGCATCAAAAGCCTGCGCAAGAAGTTCGCACGCGAGTTGGGCATTGTCGTGCCCAAGATCCGCATCCTGGACAACGTCGAGCTGGACAGCAATCACTACGTCATCAAGCTCTCCGGACACAAAGTGGACGAAGGCGAGGTCCATCCCGGCTGGCTGATGGCGATGCTGCCCGACGGGGAGCCGGACATGAACGGCATCTCGACGACCGAGCCGTCCTTCGGGCTGCCCGTGGTCTGGATCGCCCGCAGCGAGAAGGAACGCGCCCAGGGGAAGGGCTACACCGTGGTGGATGCCGAGACGGTCTTCATAACTCACCTCTCGGAGGTCATCCGCCGCCACGCTCACGAGGTGCTCAGCCGTCAGGACGTGCAGCACCTGCTCGACAACGTGAAGAAGGAGAACCCCGCCATCGTCGAGGAGCTGGTGCCCGACGTCCTGTCACTGGGCCAGGTGCAGCAGGTGCTGGAAAACCTGCTGGCCGAGGGCATACCCGTCACCAACCTTTCGCGCATCCTGGAGAAACTGGGCAACTACGCCCCGCAGGTCAAGGACCTGACGCTGCTGACCGAGCTGGTGCGCAAATCGCTCTCACGCGCCATATGCGCGAAGTTCTGCGACGAGGAGGGACGCATCAACGCCCTGTCGCTGGACCCCCACCTGGAGGAGGAGTTGCGCGACGCTCTGGAGAAAGCCGACGGCGAAGTGCGTCTGAACCTGCCGCCGGCACGGCTGCGCCAGATCATCGCCGGCATCTCCGAACAGACGCGCGCCGCCTTCCGCGTGGGCTCCGATACCGTCATACTGACCGATTCCCAGATACGCCCCTACGTCCACAGCATCGTCAGCCGCGTCTTCCCGGACGTGGCGGTGCTGTCCTATGACGAGATAAGCCAGGAGACCGAGGTGCACAACGTGGGTGTGGTCACCCCCCTGTCTGGCCAGGGGGCGCCCGTGGGCGCCGCCGTCGGTCCGGAAACCACCGAAGGAGGCACCGGCGCCGAATGAATGAGGAAGCGACCAGGCCCCGGATCATCGTCGTGACCAGCGGCAAGGGCGGCGTGGGCAAAACGAACATGGCCGCGAACCTGGCCGTCAGCCTGCGCCTGTTCGGCGTGCAGGTCATGCTGCTGGACGCGGACATGGGCCTGGGCAACGTGGACGTGCTGCTGGGGCTGAACGTGCGCCACGATCTGCGTGACGTGCTGCTGCACGGACGGCGGCTCGACCAGGTGGTGATCGAGGGCCCCCGCGGCGTGAAGATACTGCCCGGCGCATCCGGCGTGGAGGAAATGACCCGGCTCAGCGACCAGAAGGTGCAGCAGTTCCTGGCCGATCTGCAGCGCTACTGCGCGGGGATGGACTACCTGGTGGTGGACACGGCCCCGGGCATCTCCCCCTCGGTGGTCAACTGCCTGCTGGCCGCCGACGAGATCGTGCTGGTGACCAACCCCGAACCAATGGCCGTGACCGACGCCTACGCGCTGCTGAAAGTGCTGAGCAGCCGCTCCAGCGGGGCTGAGAAGCCCGTGTTCGTCGTCATGAACCAGACGGGCAGTCGGGAGGAGGCCGTGCGCAGCTTCGACCGGCTGCGGCTGGCGGCGGAGCGGTTTCTCGGGCGGGCGGTCGAGTACCTTGGCTCGGTGGCGTGGGACGACGCCGTCGGCCAGGCCACCCGCAGGCAGGTGGACTTCCTGACGCACTTCTCGGAGGCCGACTGCAGCCGAGACGTGCGCAAGCTGGCCGCCCGGCTGGTCAGCTCCGGCAAGGGAGGCGAGCAGGACATGGGCCGTTTCTTCAGGAACATAATGGAGCCTTCGGATGGGTAGTCTACCCCGGCAGGCCGGCCTCCTGGGCGCCGTGATGGCCTTCTGCACGGCGGCCCTGTCCGCGCTCCTGTGCTCCTGTCCCCCGCTGACGGCGCTGAAACGGGGCGGCGTGTGCGCGCTGGTCGTCGGCCTGCTGGTCTGGGCGGGTGTGTGGCTGGCGCTGGGTGTAGTGCGCGACGGGCTGCGACAGGCAGCGGGCGAGGAAGAACCCTGAGGCACTGAGGACAGATGGCCACACCGGCAGAGACAGCGTACCACCAGAGCCAGGGCGAGGATGGCCGCATCAAGGGCCTCGTGCTGGACAACCTGGCGCTGGTCAACAAGATAGCCGACCGGCTGGCCGCCCGGCTGGGGCCGGAGGTCAGCCGCGAGGAGCTGATCAGCGCCGGGATGCTCGGCCTGGTGGAGGCGGCCCACCGGTTCGACGAGACGCATAATGTCAAGTTCACCACCTTCGCCTACCGCCGCGTGCGGGGAGCCATGCTGGACCTGCTGCGCCAGCGCGACTGGCTTGGCAGGTCGGCCCGGGAGCATCTGGACGAGCTGCGAGACATCACCCGCCGGCTCCGCAGCGAACGCGGGCGCAGCCCCACCATCGAGGAACTGGCCGCGGCCGCCGGCCTGTCCGAAGAGGACACGCTCAGGTATCTGTCCTACGAGCGATGGGACGCCGTCTACTCCCTGGACCAGGAGGGTCCGAACGGGGAGGGTCGGCAGCC
>JAWOCH010000428.1:0-5245 GCA_046483865.1 Candidatus Brocadiia bacterium
TGACCGTGCGCGGCCGCCCCATTGCCGACTGCGCCGAGGCGAAGCTGGTCATAGAGAAGGCCCGCCCGCCGTATTTCAGGCCCCGTGAGTGACTGATGAACTGGGCCCCACAGATGCGGTTTACTTCCGGCGCGTCCGTTGGTATAATCCTCGGTGGTCTGCAGCATATAAGCCCTCAAGAAGGGAGCGCCTAGCGGTACGGCAATGAAGTGCGATCTGAAACAATGCTCCGTGGTACTCGCGGGCAAGTGGAACACCGCGATACTGTCTCCGAAATGGGTCAGTGATGAGGTCTTCGACTCGGAGTCGATTGAGGTGCTTTTCGCAGTGTTGGGAGATGCACCGCCCAGGTACCAAGCGGGGGCCATTCAGATGGTGGTTGGTCCGGAGCGGGTCGAGTTCATCCCGCAGGAAGGTAGTGAAGACGTATTCAGCAAAATAGAGGAGGCAGCGGTATTCCTGCTCAGGACGCTGGAATACACCCCTATCCGGGCTGTGGGGGAGAACTTCCGCTATGAACTAACCCTATCGGACGACAAGGAGAGATTCGATCAGGTCTTCCGATTGTCTGATGGTACGGCATTGGCTAAAGCAGGGAGTGATGAGGGTACGGACATCCGCCATTGTATTGGACTGTCGGATTGTGTACTGAACCTGACACTGGCCCACAGTGCGGCCGGGGATCACGTAGACCTGAACTACCACTACGACGTGTCGGATGCCCAAGAAGCGGCGGAGAAGGTGGAGAATACTTTCTGGGAGAAGCGATCCCATGGGCTTCGGCTGTTGGCTGACGTGTACAACCTCAATGAGGAGGAGGTGGCGGATGAAGACGAGTGAACCTGATGCCCGGAGCGAGGGCCGAGCGGACTCGGAGCCCAGCCCCCCGCCGACGAAGGTGAAACGTGCCGAAACCCGGGTGCTCGGCCAGGCTGCGTGTACATTCTCAGCCGAAGCTGATGCCCTGCACCCGATCAATCTCCTTTCTGCAAGCTCCGGGGACAAGGTCCGTCACGCCCGCGTGAATCCATCTCGTATCGAGAAGTCGGTCGAGTCTGCCAAGAGGAACCGCAGACTCAGAAGAAAGGGCCTCGGCTGAGGAGTAGCCTTGTTGTGGCGACGCGCGTTCGAGAGCACTTTGCATATGACTGGCAGGGGTACTCAGGAGATGACCTGTTCCAAGGAGACCTGCTGAAACGAACGCGCGAATTGGAGGATGTGTTATCTGAACTCTACCCATACGCTCACCAAAGGCCGGAGAAGTACCCCTTCTTCGTTGTTCTCACCCAAAGCTGCGATCTTCAGAGCAGGGGATGCCGTCCGCCGAAGGCAGACTATATAACGTTGGCCGCGACCCGCCCCATGCGGTACGCTCTCTCGAACGCGTTGCAGGAAGTGCAGTCTGCGGCGGAACAGGGGCTTGGCCTCTGCTTCAGCCACAAGAAGAACCGTATCCTGCATTTCGTGGAGCGGCTCCTCAGTAACGAAGAGCCGCCTTATTTCTACTTCCATCCAGGGAAGCGAACGCCGTTCCAGGAACCACATGTGGCCTACCTGCGGATCACTTTCCCGCTACAGACGCAGGCTCACTACAAGACGTGCACAGGCGCTAAGCGGCTGCAGCTGAAACCTTCCTTTCGAGCTAAGCTTGGCTGGTTGACGACTTTGGTCTTCGGTCAGGTGGGTACCGAAGACTTCTCGCCTGACGAGAGACGGGAACTGGCGTCCGAGTACACCCAAGGCATCGAGGGGTTGACTTGGGTTAAGCGGAGCGCCTTCCTGAACATGGCCCGGGAACACCAGATGCAAGGAGCTCTTTCTGACCTCGAAGAGGACGATGTGGAGCAACTCCTCGAAGCCTTGGAAGAGGCAACTTTCTCTGGGATGGTGGCTCAAGCCGTCAGCGCAGTCGCTGAGGATGTCCTGAGTCTGAGCATGGAAGAGCTGGTAGAGTTTAAGAGACACTTGATGAGCAGCAGAGAAGTGTTGGCTCTCCTGAGGAGCTAAGCAGCTGCCCGACGCGTGCCTGTGAGCGCCGCAAAGCCAACCCACGAGCGTTGACGGTGTTGGGTCTGCGTTAACAGTGAGCGCCTCCCACCCTCCATCATCCAGGGATACGACTCCGACCATACGGTCGAGGACGTGACCATCGAGAACCTGACCGTGCGCGGCCGCCCCATTGCCGACTGCGCCGAGGCGAAGCTGGTCATAGAGAAGGCCCGCCCCCCGCGCTTCGTCGTGCCCGGGCAGCAGCGCGCCACTTGATAGGGTTCTGTGGCGCGGCGTATACTCGGCCGGCAGACGGCGTTTGGCTCCCACCACTCGTCACTGAGAGGGGCGCATATGTACGAGCAACCGACGGGCCTGGATGAGGCAGAGGGATCCTCGCTTCCATGGCAGGCGCGGGAGCGCTATCCCGGCCCTGTGCAGGCATTGTGGGAAACGGTGAAGGCCGTGCTGTTCCGTCCGTCGGCCGCCTTCGCGCATATCGAGACCTACGGCTCTGCCGGCAGCTCGATGCTCTACGTGGTCCTGCTGGGGACGCTGGGTGGGTTGATTGGAGCGGGCTGGCAGTGGCTGGCGCGGGCAACCGGGCTGTTCGACATGTGGTTCGCCATCGGAGGTCAAGGGGCGCCCGAAGCCGCACAGATGCCCTTCTCCGGGGTGATGATGGGGGCCCAGGTAGTTGTGTTTGCAGTGCTCATCCCGGTGATGATGGTCTTCGTGCCGATCATCAACGCCGCCATTCTCCACGTGCTCCTCTGGATGATAGGCGGCGCGAACGCCTCCTTTGAAGGCACTTATGCCGTGGTCGCCTATGGCACAGGCAGCACGGCGTTGCTGCACATCATACCTTTCTGCGGTGGTTTGGTCGGCGGCATCTGGAACCTTGTGATTCAGGTTATCGCAGTGCGGGAGGTTCATGAGACGACGACGGCGAAGGCCCTCATCGCCGTGCTGCTGCCCGTCGTGCTGTGCTGCGGTTTCATGGCCGTGATGGGGATCCTCGGGGCATATGCTGCTATCATTGCCGCCGGTGCCATGGCTGCGGGGGCCTGAGCGAGCAATGAAGCTGGAGTGGACGAAGCCCGACGGCCTGGACCACGAACTGCTATGGGGCAGTGTGGCGCTGTTTGTGCTGGTGGGCTTCGCCGTGCTGCCCGCGCCCGAGCTGCTGGCCGGTTCCGGCTATCGGTGTCCCTTTCGGGCCGTCACCGGTCTGCCGTGCCCCACCTGCGGGGGCACACGCGCGCTCCATGCACTCACCCGGCTGCAACTGCGGGCGGCCTTCCGGCTCAACCCCCTGGCAGCGGCCGGCGGGCTGGTCGCGGCTCTGTTCGCACCGTTCGCCCTGCTCTCGTGGGCGAGCGGCGCCCGGCGCCTCCGGCTGACCGACGTGCGCCTCCGCGATCGGCGGATGATCGCCGCCGCAGTCGCCGCGCTCGTCCTGCTCAATTGGCTCTACCTGGTCGTCGGCCGCGCCTGAACGCCAACCGCAGACTCAGTCGAAGTAGCCCAGCAACTCCCCCTCGGCCGCCCACAGCTCCTCGAACATGGCCCGTATCTCGTCCAGGGGCAGCACCGAGGCGGTCAGCGGGTCGAGCGCGACGGCGCGGAAGGCGGCCCCCCGGTCGCGCTCCAGGAATGCCTTCACGGCCAGCTCCTGCACGGCGATATTGCTGCGGTTCATGGCCGCGCACTGCGGCGGCAGTGAGCCGACGTGGCAGGGATGCACCCCCTCCGCGTCCGCCACGCACGGCACCTCTACACAGCAGCCGTCCGGCAGGTTCGTCACGACTCCGTCGTTCATCACGTTGCCGTTGAACCGGAACGGCTGGTTGGTGACCACGCCCTCGATGATGCCGCTGGCGTATTCGCGGGAGCGTTTCAGCTCCGGCACGGGGGCCTCGTCCTGCTCCGCGACGCCGGTGTCCTTCGCCCAGCTTCGGCTGGCCGGCGCTTCGGCGCGCACCTCGCGCGTATCCAGCCCGTAGCGCTCCATCAGTTCGGGCGTGCGGCGGAAGTAGGGCAGATACTCGGAGTTGTGCCGGGTGCTCTCGGTGACGAAGTAGCCGAAGTGCTCCAGCATCGCCATCCGCACGGACTCCTTCTCGCGCAGCTCCGGCTCCTGGGCCGCCTCGCGGATGCGCGGATAGGCGTCCCGGCCCCGGTGGCGGAACCGCAGGAACCAGCTCTGGTGGTTGATGCCGGCCACCAGGTAGCTGACTTCCTCGAACGGCGCTCCGATCCAGCGGGCGAGCTGCATGGCCGTGCCCTGCACGCTGTGGCACAGGCCCACGTTGCGCACCGAGCTGGCCACCGAGTGCATCCACGTCAGCATGGCCATCGGGTTGGTGTAGTTGATCAGCAGCGCGTCCGGGCAGAGGCGCTCGATGTCGCGGCAGAACTGAAGGTGGGTCGGCGCCGTGCGCAGGAAGCGGAACACGCCCCCGGGGCCTATGGTGTCCGCCACGGACTGCTCGACGCCGTAGGCGCGCGGGATGTTCACCTCGCTGGCGTAGGGCTCTCCCCAGTAGGCGCCGCCGCCGATGCTGACCGAGGTGATGACGAAGTCCGCGCCCGGCAGCAGCTCCTCCCGGTCGGTGCTGCTGACGACCTCGGCCGGCAGGCCGTGCCCCTCGATGGCGCGGCGCACGTAGTCGGTGACGCCCGCCAGGCGTTCCTCATTCAGATCGCACAGGGCGATGGTCGAGCCCCGCAGCGGTTCGCGCGAGAGGATATCAATCGAAAGCCGACTGCCGAACCCGCTGCCCGCGCCGATGATCACTATCCTGGCCATATCCGCGCTCCTTTGCTCAAGAGGCGGCGGAGACTACCGGCCCGTGCGTGGCATGTCAAAGGTGGCCTGTGTCGCCCGGTAGCGAGGGCGCTCGGGGAGGCTATGCCGGATTAGCGGAGTGACTGGCGGGACGAAAGGGGGGCGAAGCCGATGCTGTTACGAACTCACTGAAAGGGCAGAGAGACAGACCTGGATTCGTATATCTTGCTTACCGTTCCAGCCCTGAAAAGATTGCCGTAACAGCAATGCAGATACCAGATCCGTTGCCAGAGCAGTTCTCGCTGATCCAGCTTCCGGACATTGATGCCAAGTCGAGCTGCTTCCGCTGCATCTATGACAACGCCGTGAGATAGCCACTTGTTCACATCGCATAGGTCGTCAGCCAGTGATGCCGCGCGTTCGCTGTCATCCTGCAGCATATGCCGCGTTAACCACTTCTCGGCG
>JAWOCH010000453.1:0-2797 GCA_046483865.1 Candidatus Brocadiia bacterium
TTTGCGCACGCAAGGTGTTTTGCACTGCGGGCCTGCGGAGCGTATAATCAACCCCTGGGTGAGTACTACCAGTTCAGTCCGCGGGGGAGCAGTGCGATGCTGGCCTTCATGCCCGGTAACACGGAGTGGATTGTCGTCCTGATCGTCGCGTTGCTCATCTTCGGCTCGCGTCTGCCCTCCGTGATGCGTTCGCTGGGCAGAAGCGTGCACGAGTTCAAGGCGGGCCTGGACGAGGGAGAGCAGGCCCTGACGGCGGCCTCCGAGGAAGAGCAGAACGAGGAGGGCTCCGAGGAACTGGCCGGCTGAGCAGGCACGCAGCCCCGCTTCGCCCATCCCACACACGCCAGGGACCACGCCATGACCATACCCCTGTGGCACACGTCCGACCCGCGCTGTCGCGAACGGCTGAATGCGCTGAAGGCCCGCCTGAGCCTGGAGGAGGGGCTGCGTCGCGCCGGAAAGAGCGGCGAACCACCCCTGGAGGCCGTTCGGCGCATCATGGCCGATGTCCGCGAGCGGGGCGACGCGGCCGTCCTGGAGCACACCGAACGGCTGGACGGATGCTCCCTGAGCCCGGAGCAGATGCTGGTCTCGAGGGACGAGGTCTCGCGCGCGCGCGAAAGGTGCCCGGCGGACCTGATAGAGGCGCTTGAGCTTTCCGCGGAACGCGTGCGCCAGTTCCAGGAGTCCATCCTGCTGCATGACCCGCCGCCGCTGGAGGTCGGCGGGAGGCGGCTGGGCATCCGCTACCGGCCGGTGGACTCGGCGGGCATCTGCGTGCCGGGCGCCGCCGCCTCGCTGGCCTCGACTGTGCTGATGGCCGCCGTCCCGGCGCGGGTCGCCGGAGTGGAGCGCCTGTGCATGGTGACCGCCCCCAGGCCGGACGGCACGGTCAGTGACGACCGGCTGGCGGCAGCCGACATCGCCGGCGTGCACGAGGTCTATCGCATCGGCGGTGTTCAGGCGGTGGCCGCCCTGGCCTACGGGACGGAGACCATCCGCCCGGTGGACTTCATCGCCGGGCCGGGCAACATCTACGTCACCCTCGCCAAGAAGGAAGTCTACGGGCAGGTGGGCATCGAGATGCTGCCCGGCCCGAGCGAGGTCGTGGTCATCGCCGACGAAACGGGCAATCCTGGATGGATCGCCGCCGACCTGATAGCCCAGGCGGAGCACAACCCCGGCTCTGCCATCCTGCTGACGCCCGAGCAGGAGCTGGCGCGTGCCGTGGGTCGGTCTCTGGACAACCTGCTTTCCACGCTGCCCGCCGCAGACGCCACGCGTAGCTGCCTGGAGTCCTACGGCGCGCTGATCGTGGCCGAGTCCCTGGCGGAATGCGTCGAGTTGACGAATGAGCTGGCGCCCGAACACCTGGAGATTGCCACCGAAGAGCCAGAGGCGGTTGCGAGCGACATCAGGCACGCGGGCGCGATCTTCCTGGGTCCCTGGACGCCGGAGTCGGTGGGCGATTACGTGGCCGGGCCTTCACACGTGCTGCCGACCAGCCGGACGGCCCGTTTCTCCAGCGGTCTGAGCGCCAACGACTTCCTGAAACGCTCGAGCCTCATCGGCTACGACGCGGAAGCCCTTTCCGAGGATGCTGACGACGTGGCGACGCTGGCCCGTGCGGAAGGGCTGGAGGGACACGCCCGGGCCGTGGAGGCCCGCCGGCAGGAGCACGGCAGCTAAGCGCTCTCAGTCCTCTCCCTCTATCGGCGGATAGCCTTCGGGGGGCTCCTCGTCTATGGGGCGGAAGCCCTCCTGATGGTACATCCGCACCTCGCCCGCTTCTATCTTGCGGCGGATCCACGCCTTGACCATTCCCCGCGCCACCGCCCTGGTGGACGGTATCAGCAGCAGGAAACCCACAGTGTCGGTGATCAGGCCGGGAGTGACCAGCAGGGCGGCGGCCACCAGTATCATCACGCCGTCCAGCAGGCTGTCGGTCGGCAGACGGCCCTGCCGCATCTCCTCCTGCATTCGGCCGATGACCCGCAGCCCCTCCAGCCGGGCAAGCACCGCGCCCACCAGCCCGGTGACCACGACCACCGCCACCGTGACCGTGAACCCGCCCCACAGCGGCGTCAGGCGTACCAGTAGCAACAGCTCCAACAGCGGCACGACCGTCAGCAGCAGTATCAGCTTCAGCAACATCTGCTCCCCGCGCGTTGTTGAACCCCGCTGGATGCAGGGATACACTCAGTCCATTGTAGCCTACGGAACCTCTGCTGTCAGCGCCGGAGTAGCTGTCACCCATGCCCCTGACTGCCTATGTGATGCCTCTCGCCGGGGCGGCCGTCCTGCTGGGGGCGTGGTCCATCCTGGTCGAGCCGCGCTGGCTGCGCGTGCGGCGCGTCGAGCTTGCCGCAGAAGATGTCGGCCTGCCCCCGCTGCGGATACTGCACCTGACAGACCTGCACTTCCACGGACGAGACGCAACGAAGCTGCGTTTCCTGCGGCGGCTGGCGACCGAGGATGAGTATGACCTGGTGCTGTTCACCGGCGACCTGATTCACAGCCCAGCCGGCCTGCCGGCGCTGCGGGAGGCCGCCGGGCTGTTCCGGCCGCGATTGGGCAGCTTCGGCGTCCTGGGCGGCCATGACCACCTGCGGGCGGGCGCGCTGGCGACCTACTGGAACCTGCTGACCCCCGGGCGGCCTGGAAGGTTCTGCCGGCCCAATCCAGCCGACGAGGTGGAGAAGGCCCTCCAAGACGCAGGGGTGAAGGTGCTCTGCGACGAGAACCGGATCGTCCGGGATGCCGGGCCGCTTGCACTTATAGGGCTGAGCGACGCATA
>JAWOCH010000454.1:0-2741 GCA_046483865.1 Candidatus Brocadiia bacterium
GCCACGGCCCGGGTGCCTGCACGTGGACCATCTGCTCAGCGGCGGGCACAGCGGACGCGGCCACACCTTCCTCCTCGGCCTGGATGACAGCCGATTCCCAGGTGCGGGACTGCAGGATCCGCTGCTGCTGGACAGCGAACGCCGCAAACTCTCGCCCGAGCTTCCCACCGCTGCCGGGCGACTGAAAGAGAAGCTCGTGGAGTTCGTGCGCCTGCTGGCACGCTTGCGCGGCACGGTCACGCTCAGCTTCCCCTGCCAGAGCGTGGTGGAAGACCGGGAGCTGTTCCCCAGCTCCGCCGTACTGGCCGCCTATCGGCTGATATCAGGCAACCGTGAAGGCGAGCAACAAGACCTGCTGAAGTGGTTACCCGCCCCAGTGTCGTTCGCGCCCTGTGACTCGGCGTTCTGCCTGGACGCGACCGAGTGGTGGTTGTGGCGGCTCACGGAGCCGGAGCCGGTGACCAACGCCCGGGAACTGGTACGAAGCCGGTTTCCGCATCTGGCACGCGGCGAACAGGCGGCGGCCGCGCGTGGAGCTGACGCGTTCACTCCCCACGACGGCCATGTGCCAGAGGCGGACCAGGATCTCGACCCCACGCAGGAAACGGGCCGAGTCATGTCGTCCAACGGCCTGCAAACCATCGGCCAATGTCCGCGTAAGTACTTCTTCAAATATGGCTTGAACATCGCCCCGCCCGAAGACGTCCCGATGGATCCGGACCAGTGGCTCGATGGCCTGGCCTTCGGATCGCTCATCCACGAGCTGTTCGAGGGGTTTGTGCGGGAAGTGATCGCCGACGGCCGAGTGCCGCAATTTCGTGCAGACTATCCCCGGCTCCGCGAGCTGTTGCAGGAAAAAGTCCGTGAGTATCAAGGTCTGTACCCGCCTCTGAACGACGCGTCGTTTCAGCGGCGCGTGGCCGAACTGGAGCAGACGGCACGGACGTTTCTGCGCGAGGACGAACGCTACTGTCAGCACACGCACAGCGTCCCGGCGTACCTCGAAGCCTCGATCGGAATGCCTCCGGACGGCCACGGCACTGATCTGGACACGCTTGCCCCCGTTTCACTCACACTTCCCAACGGCAAGGTGATTCGAGTGCGCGGACGCGTGGACCGCATCGATCGGATCGGCAATGGCGCCGTGCATACCTACGGAATCTGGGACTACAAGAGCGGCAGTACCTGGGGCTACGATCGCGCGGACCCGCTGCGCCAGGGGCGCAAAGTGCAGCCGTTCATCTACATGACTGTCGTCGGGCACCGTCTGCGCGAGAAGATCGATTGTCAGGCCCGCGTGGAGTATTTCGGGTTCTTCTTCCCCGGAGTCCGCGCGGTCGGCGAGCGTCTGCAATGGACTCCATCAGAACTGGCCGGTGGCGGGCAGGTGCTGCAGAACCTGTGTCAGGTGGTGGCCGACGGCGTGTTCGTGGCCACGAATGATCATGAACAAGATTGCACCTACTGCGATTACCAGGGCATCTGTGGCGATGTGGAGACCCTGTCGGCTACCGTCAATCGGATGCTGGAATGTCCCGAGAACCGCATGCTGGATCCGTTCAGAAACTTGAGGCGATGACCGATCCCAACCAGCTTGTCTGGTTGGTGAAGGAGATGGTGAGCTACATCGCTCGACGATAAACCCGACCATTCGAAACACCTCCCCTGACCCTTTGGAAGGAAACGGTATGGCACAAGCTATCCCCCTCCCCCCCGACCACGCACAGCGTCGACGGATCCTGGAAGAGCTGGACACCACGATGTTGGTGGAGGCGGCGGCGGGCACCGGCAAGACGACCAGCATGGTGGGCCGCATGGTCGCGCTGCTGCGGGAAGGAAAATGCGACATCGACACGCTGGCGGCAGTCACCTTCACACGCAAGGCGGCCGCGGAATTGCGTGCTCGGTTTCAGGTCGAGCTGGAACGAGCGGCGCGTGAAGCACAGGGCGAGGCGAAGCAGCGGTTGGCCCGGGCACAGGAACGGGCCGAGCGGTGCTTGATCGGGACGATTCACTCGTTTTGCGCGAGGCTGTTGCGGGAGCGGCCGATCGAGGCCGGGGTCGGCCTGGTCTTCCACGAAATGGAAAAGGATGAGGACCTGCGGCTGCGCGATGAGGCGTGGTCGCGATACGTGGCGCGTCTTTTCGCGGATGATGCCGATAGTTTGACGGAGTTGCGTGAGCTCGGGCTGGAAATTGGTCAGCTGCGTGACAGCTTCGTGATGTTCGGCACCTATCCGGATGTCAATACATGGCCCGCTCCCGACGTGGACATGGGTAACCTGGACGGCGGCCGGAGGAGCCTAGAACAATACGTCGCTCACATGGAAGAATTGATTCCCACCTTCCCAGTGGAGCGAGGGACGGATGAGCTCATGTCCGCGTACGAGCGTGTGGAGCGATTGGCGCGGGATCGAGATCTCGGCCGCACCCCCGAGTTGCTGGAAGTGCTCGCTCTCTTCAAGTCCTCGCAGAGGGCCAACCAGGGGGCATGGCCGGGCGGCCAGGAACAGGGGAGGCGGGAAGTCGCTCGCTGGAGAGGGTTCGCCGAAACAACCGCGCAGCCACTGGTCAGGCGGTGGCAGGCCAGGCGTTATGCCACGGTGATGCGGATTCTGGCCGAGGCGGCTGCGGTGTACGATCGCCTGCGGGCGGAGAGCGGACGATTGAACTATCAGGATCTGCTGGTGTGCGCCGCGCGCCTGCTGTGCGACCAACCTCCAATTCGCAGATACTTCAGT
>JAWOCH010000107.1:0-5652 GCA_046483865.1 Candidatus Brocadiia bacterium
TGCGTCGACGGCCGAGGTGATCGCTTGCTGCGCTCCGAAGCTGCCGCCCCCCAGGTTCTCATACCAGGCGACGGTGTCGCCACTCGGGAATGCCACAAGCACGTCAGGATCCCCGTCACCGTCCAGGTCGGTGACGTAGAGCACTTCAGGATCGGCGCCGGAGCCGCCGATTGCCTGCTGGGGTCCGAAACTGCCCGCGCCCAGGTTCTCGTACCAGGCCACCCCGGGGCTCAGCTCCGAGGCAGACACCACGTCTATGTCGCCGTCACCGTCCAGATCCGCTGCGTAGACGTCTTGCGCTCCGTCGGCGGCCGTGGTGATCACCTGTTGCGGGCCGAAGCTGCCCCCGCCCTGGTTCTCGTACCAGGCGATCTTGTCGTCGTCGTAGGAGGCGGACAGCACGTCCTCGTCCCCGTCCCCGTCCAGGTCAGCCGCATAGACCGACGCCCCTCCATCGGCGGCACGGGTGATGACCTCGGCGTGGCCGAAGCTGCCCCCACCCAGATTCTCATACCACGCTATCCGCTCGCTGACCTCGCCGCCGTCGGCGGCCACCACATCCGCGTCCCCATCCCCGTCCAGGTCTGCTGCATACACGTCCCTGCCCGCCCAGTCAGTGACCGCCTGTCCCGGACCGAAGGTGGGAAGGGCCATGTTCTCATGCCAGCCAATGGTGTTGCCACCGATGGAGACCACGTCCGCGTCCCCGTCGCTGTCCAGGTCCCCAAGACAGATGCTGTCAGCCGGCCCGTGGAATGGCCGCTGCACGCCGAACTGCCCGCCGCCGAGGTTCTCATACCACGCCGTCTCCTCGGACCCGGCGGACAGAACGTCCGCGTCCCCGTCGCCGTCCAGATCAGCAGCATGTACATGGCGCGCGCCATCGGCGTCCCGAGTGATGACCTGCTGGGGGCCGAAGCTGCCAGCGCCGAGGTTCTCATACCACGCGATCTTGTCATCGTAGGAAGAGGCCGACAGCACGTCGGCATCGCCGTCGCCGTCCAGATCCCCCACGCGCACCATGCAAGCCCCGTGGGCGTCGCCGTTGATCCCGTTGCTGGGATCGCCGTCAGTGTCCGGCACGTTTATCACCTGCTGGCTGCCGAAACTCCCCCCGCCCAGGTTCTCATACCAGGCGATCTTGTCGTCGAACTTCGAGGCCGACAGCACATCGAGGTCACCGTCGCCGTCAAGGTCCGCAGTGTACACGTCCCACGCGCCAGGGACAGAAGCAGTGATCACCTGCTGAGTCCCAAAACTGCCCCCGCCGAGGTTCTCATGCCAGACGATCTTGCCTTCCTCCGCGAACAACGCGGCCAGTATCTCGTTGTCCCCGTCGCCGTCCAGGTCGGCCGCGTGGAGCCCGCAGGGGTCTCCGCTGAGGTCGGTGATGATGATCTGCTCCGGCCCGAAGCCGAAGCTGTCCACGTTCTCGTACCAGGCGATCTGATTCGGGGTGCCGGAGCCCGCCAGCACGTCCGCGTCCCCGTCGCCGTCCAGATCCGCGGCTCGGACGCAGTAAACAGAGGCGAGAGAGGCGTCTATCACGTTCTCGGAGCCGAACCAGTTGCCGTTGTGGTTCATGTACCACGAGATCTCGCCCCCGCCGGAGGCCACCACGTCAACGTCCCCATCGCCCTCCAGGTCCGCTGCGTAGACGCAGCCTCGGCTTTGGGTTAAATCGACGGCATCGTCAATTACGTGCTGGTCGGTGAACGTCGTGCTCAGCAGCAGTCGCGGCTCCAGCCGCTCCAGGCGGAGCGACGGGCTCCGGGAACGGGTTGGACGCCGGCGCCAATCCGCGCAGTCCACTTCAGCACCTCCCCCTGACGAAGCTCTCAGAATCGAGCGCTGCCCTACAGGGGCCATTATATCAGCACGTGGCGGATTATCAATACATAATCCACCGGCAACCTGCAAAGCGCGGGGCCCGCGGGCGGCTGCACCTTCCACGCAACCCCCGCCGCAGGCGGGATTTCCGCCCTTGACAATCGCCGCTCGGCTGGTAAGATGCTTGCCCTGTCAACATCAGGTCCCTCGCCCCGCAGCTTCTTCAGTCAAGGAGTAAGACGGCATGGACAAGACGGTACGTGTCGTGCTGGAACCGAAGGACATCCCCCGGCAGTGGTACAACATTCAGGCGGACCTGCCCACCCCCATGCAGCCGCCGCTGAACCCCGCCACCGGTGAGCCGGCGGGCCCGGAGGACCTGGCGCCGGTCTTCCCCATGAACCTCATCGAGCAGGAGGTCAGCCAGGAACGCTGGATTGACATCCCCGAGCCCATCCTCGAGAAGTACGCCCTGTGGCGCCCTTCTCCGCTGCACAGGGCCGTGTTCCTGGAGGAAGCTCTCGATACGCCCGCCCGCATCTACTACAAGAACGAAGGCGTCTCCCCGCCCGGCAGCCACAAGCCGAACACCGCCGTCGCACAGGCATACTACAACAAGGCGTTCGGCATCGAGCGGCTGACCACCGAGACGGGCGCCGGCCAGTGGGGCAGCGCCCTGGCGATGGGCTGCCAACTGTTCGGGCTGGAGTGCAAGGTGTTCATGGTGCGCATCAGCTTCGACCAGAAGCCCTACCGCAAGTTCATGATGCAGGTGTGGGGCGCCAACTGCGTGGCCAGCCCGAGCGAAGAGACCCGGATCGGCCGTCAGATCCTCCAGAAGATGCCCGACACGCCCGGCAGCCTGGGCATCGCCATCAGCGAGGCCATCGAGCAGGCCGTCATGGACGAGAAGACGCGCTACTCCCTGGGCAGCGTGCTGAACCACGTGCTGATGCACCAGACCGTGATCGGCCTGGAGGCCAAGAAGCAGATGGAGGTGATCGGTGAGTATCCGGATGTGGTGATCGGCTGCGCCGGGGGCGGTTCGAACTTCGCCGGGCTCTCGTTCCCGTTCGTCTGCGACAAGATCAACGGCAAGCAGGTGCGGGTGATGGCCACCGAGCCGACGGCCTGCCCGACGATGACCCGCGGGCCGTTCGTCTATGACTTTGGCGACACGGGCATGACCACGCCGCTGCTGCCGATGTATTCCCTGGGCCACGACTTCGTGCCGCCGCCCATCCACGCCGGCGGGCTGCGCTACCACGGCATGGCCCCGCTGGTCTGCAAGCTGCTGCGGGAGGAGTTGATCGAGGCCCGCGCCCTGCACCAGCTCGAGTGCTACCAGAGCGCCGTGCAGTTCGCCCGCACCGAGGGCTTCATCAGCGCGCCGGAGACCTCCCACGCCATCGCCGCCGCCATCCAGGAGGCCCAGAAGGCCAAGGAAGAGGGCAAAGAGAAGGTCATCCTCTTCAACTGGTCCGGACACGGCCTGATGGACCTGACCGGCTACGACGCCTACTTCAGCGGCGAGCTGGAGGACTTCGCGCTGCCCGAGGAGAGCCTGCAGGAATCCCTGGCCGGGCTCGAAGGGCTGCCGAAGCCGGAGTGACTCCTTAGCGCAAGACGGTCAACCGACGGGCCGCACACGCCCCGCGCGTGCGCGGCCCGTTTCTGTGTGCTACCATAGTGTTTGAGCCATGGCCATTGACGAACATGACGAGCGGACGCGCCGCTGCCCCCGCCTGGGGCACGAAGTGCACTTCCGCTACTGCCGCATGCAGGAGGGGGAGTCCCTCTGCCTGGGTATCCTGGACTGCTGGTGGGAGCGGTTCGACGTGCAATCATACGTCGAGGAGCATTACGGCGCGGAGGAGGTCGAGCGCCTGCAGAACCGCGAGCCCGGCAGCAAGATGGGCACCATCCTGGACCTGATCCAACAGGCCAAGCAGCGCGCCGGCGGCGGCGAGGAAGCTTGAGCTGACGCGCGCGCCACCGTCGGGCTAACTTCTGCGCGGTATGTGTTTGGTGTGCGGAATGGCCTCAGAGTGACTCTGTCATCCTGACCGGATCACGCCGAGTGTTCCACGCGCCGTGGGCAGCGCCCCTTCAGGGCGCGCTGGTTATGCTGGCGGCCCAGAACCCGGCGCTGAAGCACCGGGCTGCATCCCCGCGCCCCTGCCGGGGCGCACAGAACAACACACCGCTACTTTGAGGGGCCATTGCGCTCTGTAGAGAGCATGGCTTGTGGCCCAGCCCTTCGACTGCGCTCAGGGCCTTGAGCGGTTCGGTTGCGCCGTACGGCGAACTCACCACCATGAGCCCGTCGAATGGCCTGCCGAAAGGCCGCCCCCCGGCTGGGACGGCCACAGGCGAGGGGGCCTGTGGCACATGTGGGTGCCAGACAGTACGCGAATCGCCAGTCCGGACAGATGAAGCCAGGCTTTCCACAGAGCAGGAGCATTGGGCACGGCCCGGCCACCGACATTGGAGTACGCGCCTGTCTTTTGCGCCGTGGAGCGGCGCAGGGATACAGCCGGGGGTTTCCAACCCCCGGAACCTGGCGCCCCACATTCAACCCGCCCTGAAGGGGCGGTGCCCACGGTGCGTGGGACAACCGGCGTGATTCTGTTGGGGCAACGGAGCCCTTCTGAGGCCATTCCGCACAGCAAGCATGTGCTCTGCGCGTCCGCACTGCGCGGCGGCCACGCGGGAGCGTGGCGCTCCTGGGGCCGTTCCCGACGGGCAGACAGGTTCCGTAACGTCCGGGCGACGGGGGCGCTCTTCAGCGCCGGTGGGCCTCTCAGTCCGACTCCTTGCGGCGGTCTATGACGCGGATGGCTTTGCCCTTGGGGCGGGGGAGTGAGCCGGGTTCCACCAGCGTTATGCCGGCGCGCAGGCCGAGGGCCTCGCTGAGGAGCTTCTCTATCTGCTCCTCCCGGCGGCGGAGGTCTTTCATCTCGTCGGACAGCATCTGCTCGGTCACTTCGATCTTGACCTCGAGGGTGTCCATGGCCCCCTGGCGGTCCACGATGATCTGGTAGTTGGGGCTGGTGCCGTCGGCTTCCAGGAAAGCGTGCTCGATCTGGGTGGGGAAGACGTTCACCCCCCGGATGATGAGCATGTCGTCCGTGCGGCCGGTCACTCGCGCCATCCGCCGGCTGGTGCGGCCGCACTCGCAGGGCTCCTCCATCAGCCGGGTGATGTCGCGGGTGCGGTAGCGGATCATCGGCTGGGCCTCGCGGGTCAGGTTGGTCAGCACCAGCTCGCCCTCCTCGCCGGGCGGCAGCGCCTCCCCTGTGGCGGGGTCAATGACCTCGGGCAGGAAATGGTCCTCGAAGATGTGCATGCCGCTGCGGGCGGGGCATTCGCCGCTGACGCCGGGCCCGATCAGCTCGCTGAGGCCGTAGTTGTCGTAGCCGGCCAGCCCGTAGGTCTCCTCCATCTGCTGTCTCATGCGGTCCGACCAGGGCTCGGCGCCGAAGCATCCGACGCGCAGGTGCGTGTCCCGTTGCAGGTCAACGCCCATCTCGGCGGCTGTCTCGCAGAGGTAGAAGGCGTAGGACGGCGTGCAGACGATGTGCGTGGTGCCCAGGTCGCGGATGAGCCGCAGGTGGCGCCGCGTGTTGCCGGCGGCTGCGGGGACCACCTGCGCGCCCGTGCGCTCGATGCCGTAGTGCAGGCCGAAACCGCCGGTGAACAGCCCGTAGCTGAAGGCGACCTGCACGACGGAGTCCTCCCGCACCCCGGCCATGGCCAGGAACCGGGCCACCAGGTCCGCCCACGTGTCCAGGTCGCGCCGGGTGTAGCCGACGACGGTCG
>JAWOCH010000172.1:0-3954 GCA_046483865.1 Candidatus Brocadiia bacterium
GAACTCTCGCCGATGTGGTGCCGCAGCAGCAGGCCGCTTAGAACCGCCAGCACCACGAATGCCACCGCACCCCCAAAAACCAGCTTGTAGACCAGGCCGATCGGCACAAACGCCACCACGAAGAACACCGACACGATGACGAAGCCCATGAACACGGCGGCGTAGCCGACTTTGTCGGCGATGATCGTGCCCAGGTAGGCCGTCTTCTCCCCGCCGAACGCCTTGCCCATGTAGTAGGCGCGCACCGGTTCGCCACCCACCCTGGCGCCGGGAGTGATGCTGTTGACGAACACGCCGGCCATGTAGATGGGGAGGGTGGCGAAGTAGCCTGGCCGCTCCTCCGGCCGCATCACGTGCAGCCACCGGAAGCACCACAGCATGAAGACGGTGGCCTGGAGCAGGGCGGCGGCCACGATGGCGCGCCGGTCGGTCTCACCGATTGCCTTCAGGATGTTGCGGAAGCCGATCCGTCGCAGCACCAGGCAGAGCAGCCCGAGAACCGCCACGAGCAGGACTGCCTTGACAGCCGTCCAGATGGCTTTCCGCTTGGTCACTGGCAACTCCTCGGGACCGCCTCAGAGAACGTCCGTTCCGTTGCCGGGCCACTCTCTCGATGGGTAGGCGCGGCGTCTCGCCGCGCCTCGTCCGGCGAGTACGCCGTAACTACCCCTGCTGTTGCCCTGTCAGGCGGAGGCCGGCCAGGCCGGCCGCGTAGTAGATGGAGGCCCAGGTCAGTTGCAGGTTGTCCCGCACGCGGATGCTGCTCTCGGCCCGCGCCACGCGGTAGGGGATCTCGACTTCGGCCACCTGCAGATCCCGACCCTGGCGTAGCGCCATGGTCCCAGCTCCAGCAGGCTGACGTGCTCCAGCGTGTAGCGCCCCTCATCCGTCAGGTGTCGCGCCAACCACTCGGCGGCGTCACGTCGGTACAGGCGGTAGCCGCTCTGCACGTCGTGTATCGCCGTGGCGGCGATGATCCTGTAGGGCATGTTGGCCAGTGCGTTGGCCAGGCGGCGGGCGGGCGCCATGCGGGCCGTCGAGCGCCGGGCGATGACCATGTCATGGGTCTCCAGGTGCCCGCAAAGGCCCGCCAGCAGGGCGGGGTCGTTCTGGCGGTCGGCGTCCAGCACGGCAAAGATCGCCGGCTCCCGGTTCTGCAGGGCCGCCTGCAGGCCGTGGCGCACGGCGGCCTGTTTGCCCTGGTTCACCTCGTGGCGGACGGCCTGGACCTGCGGCTGCTCGGCCAGTTCCTCGATGATGGCTCCCGTGCCGTCCGTGGAGCAATCGTCAACGCAGACCACCCGGCCCACGCCCAGGCGCAACGCTTCGCGGACCACGTGCTCGATGTTGGCCTCTTCGTTGAAGGCGGGCAAGACGACGGCCCCCCGGTCCATGTGCGCGAAGCCGGAGAGCAGGGGCGCCTGTCTGACGATGACCCGCATGGGGCAACCCGGGGTCAGGACTCGGCCAGCGCGGCCTCTGCGGCCGCCCTGGCTGCCGTCCGAATGTCCGCTCCCTCCGCCTTCAGAATGCCCTCGAGGGCGTCCAGCAGGCGGAAGACGTTCTCCGGCCGGCAGGAGTGGCCCATCAGCCCGATGCGCCAGACCTGTCCGGCCAGCGGCCCGAGCCCGCCGCCGATCTCGATGCCATGGTCCCGCAGAAGGACGCCGCGCACGGACTGGTCGCTGACGCCTTCCGGTATGTGCACCGTGTTGAGCATGGTCAGCCGGTGGGGCGGTTCGACCAGCATGGCCAGGCCCATCGCCTCCAGCCCGGCCACCAGGGCGCGGTGGTTGCGCTCGTGGCGGGCAAAGCGGGCCGCCAGGCCCTCCTCCACCACCAGGCGCAGCGCCTGCCGCAGGGCGTAGATCATGCTCACCGGCGCCGTGTGATGGTAGGTCCGCTGACTGCCCCAGTAGTCGCGGACCATGCTCATGTCGAGGTACCAGCTTGGGACGGGCGTCTCGCGCGCCTCCAGCGCCGCCACGGCGTTCGGGCCAAAGCTGACCGGCGCCAGTCCGGGCGGGCAGCTCAGGCACTTCTGCGTGCCGCTGTAGACGGCGTCCAGACGCCATCCGTCCGTGTCCACGTCGCAGCCTCCCAGGCTGGTCACGCAGTCGGCCACCAGCAGGGCGCCCGCGTCGTGGACGAGGGGGCTGATCTCCTTCAGCGGGCTGAGCACGCCGGTGGACGTCTCCGCGTGCACCAGCGCGACGACCTTCGGCTCTGCTTTCTTGAGGGCCTTCTCGACGGCCGCAGGCTCGACGGGCCGGCCCCACTCGAACTCGAGGGTCTCCAGCTCACCGCCCAGGCGCCCGACGATGTCGGCCATCCGGCGGCCGAATACACCGTTTATGCACACGAGCACGGCGTCGCCCGGCTCGATCAGGTTGCACAGGCAGGTCTCCATGCCGGCGCTGCCGGTGCCGGAGACGGGGAGGGTCAGGCGGTTGCCGGTCTTCATCACCCGCCTGAGCAGGTCCTGGGTCTCGTCCATGATGCCGATGAACTCGGGATCCAGGTGCCCCAGCAGCGGTTCGGCCATGGCGGCCAGCACTTCCGGGTGGCAGTTGCTCGGACCGGGGCCCATCAGTATGCGCCGGGGCTTTATGTCCATTGGTTCGGCGTCGCCGTTGATCGAGGGTTGAGGATTCGTGAGAGGACAGGGACACAGATAACAGGAAAGGGGCCTGAACTGCAAGCGCGCGCCGGGGGCCCCTATAATGGCGGCCGCACGCGCGAGGGCGCATACATGACTGATCTGATCGAGATTGACGGCAGTCACCTGGAGGGCGGAGGGCAGATCCTGCGCACGGCCACCGGTCTGGCCGCCGCGACCGGGAAGGCATGCCGCATATACCACATACGGCGCGGGCGCAGCAGCCCGGGCCTGGCAGCGCAGCACCTGGCCGGCGTGCGGGCGGTGGCCCGCACGTGCGGGGCGGAGCTGGAGGGGGACGCGATTGACTCCCAGGAACTTCTGTTCCGTCCCGGTCGCCTCGATCCGCCGGAGCGCTTCACGGCGGAGGTGGGCACGGCGGGTTCCGTCACGCTGGTCCTGCAGGGGGTCACGATCCCGCTCGTCTGCTCGCGGGGCGCGACCGAAGTGAGTGTCACCGGCGGAACGCACGTGAAGTGGTCGCCGCGGGCGGACTACTTCCGCCACGTTTTCGCCTGGTTTCTGGGCCGGATGGGTGTACGCGCGGAGCAGATGGAGGAGCGGCCGGGCTTCTACCCCCGGGGCGGCGGGCGGCTGACCGTGCGCGTGCAGGGCGGCGGGCTGCGTGGCGCTTCCTTCACGGAGCGTGGAGAGCCGCTCGGGATCCGGGTCCGCAGCATCGCCACCGAGGACCTCCGCCGGGCGAACGTGGCCGAGCGGCAGCTTGAGGGCGTGCGCTCCGTTCTGGAACCAGATGAGGAGAAGGCGGAGTACGTCCGCTCGCCCTCGACGGGGACGGCGGTGCACCTGACCGCCTGCTACGAGGGCTGCAGGCTCGGCGCTTCCGCCCTGGGGGAGCGGGGCAAGCCGGCCGAAAGGGTAGGGCGGCAGGCGGCCGAGCGGCTGCGCCGGGAGACCGAATCCGGCGCCTGCCTGGACGCCCACATGGCCGACCAGATACTGCCCTACATGGCCCTGGCGGACGGGCCATCGGCGGCGTGCGTCTCCGAGGTGACCGACCACTGCCGCACGAACATCTGGGTCATTCGGCAGTTCCTGCCCGTCCGGTTCGAGGTGGACGAGGAGTCGGGGCTGATCCGCTGCACGCCGTGACGCCGTTCACTCGCAGAAGACCTGGACGGTGTCGCCGTTGCTGCTCTCCACGTCGACGCTCAGTTCGGCGAAGGCGCGCACCATCTCCTCGGGGTCCAGCTCCGAAAGCGCCGACAGGTCGAGTCCTTTCTTCTCCATCTCCTCGCGGGCCTGCTGGGGCAGCAGGGCACCCAGCTTGATGC
>JAWOCH010000196.1:0-2505 GCA_046483865.1 Candidatus Brocadiia bacterium
GTGAGCGTTGAGATGACGGTTGACGAGGCATTCCGCTTTTTTATCACGGCGGGGATGCTGACCAAGAACGGTGCCGCCGCAGCAGCGGGGGCGCAGGCGGAACTGCCCGCCGGCGCGACCGACGGCGGCGATTGAGTGCAGAAGCGGACGTGGGACTTCCTTTTGCCTGAAAGGGGCTTGCCAGAGTGGACGTCCAAATCGCAGGAAGGCACGTCGAAGTCACCGAAGCGATGGAAGAACAGATCCGGGAGAACATCGAAAAACTGACCCGGTTCGACGATAAAATACAGTACGTCACGGTAACACTGGACGTGGACGCCGGCAACCAGCTTGTGGAGATACTCGCCAAGTGCCATCGCGCGGACCTGGTGGCGGAGGCCAGGGGGCACGACATGTACAAGTGCATCGACGGCGCCTTCGCAAAACTCCAGAGGCAGGTAACCCGGCTGCACGACAAGCTGGTCAGCCACAAGAACCGTACGGGTCAGGGGCAGGCCGGGTGAATGCGGCATCACGAGGCCGGGCCCCTGCATGGGCGCCGGCGGCGTCAGAGAGAACCTGGTGGTTGGAGTGATCCATGGCGCTGGTGGACTATCTGTCTGAGAGCACCGTCTGCATGGAACTGCAGGGGGAGGAGCGGGAAGAAGCCGTCCGCGCCCTGCTGGAGCAAGCGGTGGACGGCCGGTTGATGCCCGAGGACCTCGTTGACGAAGCGATGTCCAGAATCATCGACCGGGAGAAACTGGGCAGCACGGCAATAGGCAAGGGTGTTGCCGTGCCCCATGCCCGCCTGGATGGGCTGGACAAGCCCGTCGTCGCCTTCGGCTACAGCAGCGGCGGCGTCGAGTTCAACGCGTTGGACGGAGAGCCCGTCCATGAGGTGTTCCTCGTGGTGGCGCCCAGGGACCATACCGACGAATACGTGGCCATCATGGAGAGCATAACCCGGCTGGTGCAGGACCCGGATTTCCGGCGCTTTGCCGCCCAGAGTTCGAACGCCCGGGAGGTGATCGAGCTGGTGGCGGAGATGAGCAGTTAGGAGACGGTGCGGGGCGCCTGATTTGTGCACTTTTGGATCGAGTGCGAGCAGAATGGCAAGCAGCCAAGAACACAGCGCAAAGGTGCGGATCGGCAACGAACTGGGATTCCACGTCCGTCCCGTCCAGCGGTTCGCCGAACTGGCGCGCGTCTTTCGCGCCGAGGTCGAGGTGGAGATGAACGGCCGTCGCGTGCCGGGCAAGAGCGTGATGAACCTGATGAGCCTGGGCGGCCGCCACGGCGATGAGATGACCATCACCGCCCGGGGGGAGGACGCCCGACAGTGCGTGAACGTTCTCCGCTTCCTGGCCGAGCAGGACTTCTTCGTGGAGGACAACCTCGACACCGACTCGTGCACCGAGCGCCACATCGACCGGCTTGCCACGCTGGCCTCCTGCTTCGAGAGCGATATTCACGCCGAGATTGACAGCAGCACCGTTGATGCGAAAGAGCGGGAGGCGCTGCAGGAGATCGGCTTGTCCGCCACCACCCGCCCCCGCTTCGAGATAGCGGGCGCAGACGCCGAGCAGGCCCGGGCGGTCCTGGAGAATCTGGCAGGGCACTGCTTCTACATCGAGGACGAGATGGTGAAAGAGGGCCGAAAGAGCGGCTGAGCATGGAGATCAAACGCGGCATACCGGTCAGCCTGGGCATCGCCATAGGCGAAGTGTTCCTGCTTGAGGCGGAGGGTGTGCGCATACCCGAACACTTCGTCGCCGACGGACAGGTGGACGCCGAGGTCGAGCGCCTGCAGCAGGCCATGGATGAGGCCCTGCAGGAACTGGAGGAGCTTTCCCGGCACGTCACCGAGAAGGCCGGCTCCAAAATAGCCGAGATATTCAGCGCCCACGCCGGCATGCTGCAGGACGAGTACTTCCGGGAAGAGTTTTTCGAGCGCATCAAAGAGAAGAAGTACACCGCCGAGTTTGCCGTCTCGCGCACCATGCGTCAGTGGCGCAAGATGTTCCAGGAAGATCCCTTCCTGGCCACGCGCGTGCCCGATCTGGATGACCTCGAACGCCGCCTGTTGCGTAAGCTGCTGGGAGCACGCCGGGAGGAGCTGGACAGCCTCAGCAGCGACGTCATCCTTGTGGCCCATGACCTGAGCCCAAGCCAGGCCGCCTCGGTCGATCAGGAGAGGGTCAGGGGCATCGCCATGGACGCGGGCGGCCCCACCGGCCACACCGCCATCATCGCCAGCGCTCTCGGCATCCCGGCCGTGGTGGGGCTGGGTTCGGTCAGCAACGAGCTTAGCGGCGGGGACCATGTGATCATCGACGGTCACCGGGGCCTGCTGATCGTGGATCCGGACGAGGAGACCCTCCAGTCCTACCGGCAGCGGCGCAGCCAGGCGATGGAGACGGAGCTGACGCTGCTGGAGGAGTTGCGCGACCTGCCGGCCGAGACGACCGACGGCCGGCGGGTGGAGATAATGGCCAACATCGAGTTCCCCCGGGAGGTGGCCCG
>JAWOCH010000131.1:0-3700 GCA_046483865.1 Candidatus Brocadiia bacterium
CAAACTCCAGCCACCGTCCGAGCTGCAGGGCCGCCATGAGCGCGCCCGGCAGCGCAATCACCCATGCCAGAACAGACAGGAAGACGCCGGGCAGCCCGTGCCGCGCGCACAGATAGCCGCTGGCCACCGCCAGCAGCGCCAGCACGGCCATCGGCAGGATGAAGTGTGCAAACCGGTAGCCGGGCGATACGCGCGAACGCGCCCGCAGCACGTCCAGCAGCCCCGCTCCCAGCCAGCCGTTGCGGTAGTGCCGGTCGGCGATGGGGCGCGCCGTGCCGGCAATGACCTCGTACGCCTCCCGGGGCGTCATGGACGAACGGTTCACCAGAAAGGCCACGGTGCCCGCCACCCGGGGAGCGGCGAACGAGGTGCCGCGCGCCTCCATCTCCCGCTGCAACCGCTCGTAGGGCAGGAACTCGTAGTCAATGAAGCTGATGTCGCCGCTGGCGGCGATGTCCACGTGGGTGCCGTAGTTGGAGTGCAGGGCCTTTCCCCGGCGCGTGGCGCTGGCCACGGCGATCACGTCCGGATAAGCGGCAGGGTAGAAGGGCTCGTCCGTGTCGTTGTTCCCGGCGGCGGCCACCACCAGTGTGCCGGCCTCGGTCAGCCGGCGGATGAGTTCTTCTTCCGCGGGATTAGCGACGGGATTGGACAGGCTGATGTTGACGATAACGGCTCGGGCGGGCTCTCGGCGCATGTACTCCAGCACCGTGCGCAGGCCGTCCAGGTAAGCATCCCGCGCGACCGTGCCGTCGGCGCCCTCCACTGGAACGGGCGCGAGCCCGGCCCGGCAGTAGCTCCGCAGCACGCGCGCCACCAGGCTGCCGTGCGTCACGTCTTCGGAACGCAGGCCGAGGACCCGTCCCTCCAGGAAGGCCTCGTGCACGGGCGAGTCCAGCACGAACACGACCGCCCCGCCCTCTTCGGCCGGCCCCTGTCCGCACGCGGACAGCAGGAGCAGTAGCGGCAGCAAGGCCAGCAGGAGCGTCTGTCTCACGGCGGTGCAGCGGCTGCGGCGGGCGCCGTTCACGCCTCCGCCCCCAGGGGGAATCGGTGCAGAACTGTGTAGACAGCCCCGTCCGGACGCAGTTCACTTTCCATCAGCACCATCGAGTCCACGTCCACCTGCCCAAACTCCTGGTCGGGCACGGCGGCGGACAACTGATCCAAAGACGCGCATTCGCGGCGGCGTTTCACACGGCCGAGGGTGACGTGCGGTATGTAACGGCGGTTCTCCGGCGACACGGCCAGTTCCTCGGCCAGTGCCTTCTCAACCGCGTCGTGCAGCTTCTGAAGCTGCCCGGTCGGCTCGTGCGCTTCGGCGTGGATCACGCGAGGAGTGCCCCTCGGCGGGAAACCGCTGATGCCGGCGACCCGCACCGTGAACGGCTCGGCGGCGCCGGCCGCCTCCTGCAGAGCACCGATCGCCGTCGCCAGGTCCAGCTTGCTGATCTCGCCGATGAACTTCAGCGTCACGTGCAGCGACTTCTCCTTGGCCCACCGCACGCCCTCGGTCGCCGCTCGCAACTGGCGAACGGCCTCCAGAAGCGCGGCGCGGCAGTCGGCATCCAACTCGACGGCCACGAACGTCCTCACTGAGCATCCCCCTCATTGCGTTCAGGCAGTTCGATCTTCTCGAACAGGATCTCCGCCTCGCCCAGCTCCCGCCCTTCCGGCAGGGGCTCGGCGCAGGCGGACCAGGTCAGCTCCTCCGGCTCGGCCGCCAGCATCCGCGCGGCCTTCCGGGCCGCGAAGGGCAGGAACGGCGCCATCACCGCCGTCAGCACCTTGATTGTGTTCAGGCAGACGTTGATAACCGTCCCGCAGGCGGCTTTGTCCTCCTTGCGCAGGACCCACGGCTCGCGGTAATCGAAGTAGCGGTTGCCCTCGCGCGCGGCGGCCATCACCTCGCCGAGTGCGTCCTTGAAGCGGCACTCCTCCAGCAGCGCGCCCACGCGCTCGGGCAGCTCCGCGATGGCGGCCAACTGTTCCTCGTCCTGCTCGGCCGTCTCCCCGCGCGGCGGGACGCGCCCGTCGAAGTAGCGATGCGCGAACGTCATGTTCCGATGCACGAAGTTGCCCAGGGCGGCCACCAGCTCCTCGTTGTTGCGCCGCACCAGGTCGTCGAACTTGAACGCCGTTCGCTGCCGCTCCGGGGCGACCATCGTCAGGTAGTAGCGCAGCGGGTCCGGCTGGTAGCGCTCCAGATACTCGTTGATCCAGACGGCCGTGCCGCGGCTGGTGGACATTTTGGTCTCTTCCTCGCCGGGGAACTGAATGTTCAGGAAGCAGTTCGCCGGGATGTCCGACGGCAGCTCGAAGGTGCCCTCCGCCATCAGCATGGCCGGCCAGACGACGGCGTGGAAGACCACGTTGTCCTCGCCGATGAAGTGCACGATGCGGCAGTCGGGGTCTTTCCACCACCGCTCGTAGTCGGACGGTTCTCCGCCCTGCTTCTCACACCACTGGGCGGTAAAGGATACGTACCCGATCGGCGCGTCGAACCAGACGTACAGCACCTTGCCCTCGGCGTCGGGGTCGTCCTCGAGCGGCACGGGAATGCCCCACTCCAGGTCGCGGGTGATGGCGCGCTCGGGCAGACCTTGCTCCAGCAGGCCGAGGCTGAAGTTGCGCACCATGGGACGCCATTCCTCGTGGCTCTCGATCCACTCCCGCAGGCGGTCCTCCAGTTCCGGCAGCTTGAAGAACCAGTGGACGGTCTCCCTCACCTCGGGCGTGGCGCCGCTGATGACGCTCTCCGGCTGCACCAGCATGTCGGGTTCGAGCATCTTGCCGCATGCCTCGCACTGGTCGCCGCGTGCGCCGCCGGTGTCGCAGAACGGGCAGACGCCCTCAACGTAGCGGTCGGGCAGGAACATCTCCGCCTCGGGGTCATAAAGCTGCCGGCTGGAGCGCTTCTCGAGGTAGCCCTTCTCCCACATCTGGCGGAAGAAGTGCTGGCTGACCTCGGTGTGGATTTCGGTGGCGCTGGTGCCGCTGTAGATGTCGAAGACGATGCCCAGCCCCTCGAAGTCGCGCTTCTGCTCGGCGCGGTAGTGGTCGGCCACCTCGCGGGGCGACCGGCCCTCCTCGCGGGCCGTCAACGAGACGGGCACGCCGTAGTCGTCGCTGCCACAGATGAACGCCACCTCGTCCCCGCAGGAGCGCAGGTAGCGCACGTAGATGTCCGCCGGCAGATAGCAGCCGGCCACGTGCCCCACGTGCAGTCGCCCGTTGGAGTAAGGGAGCGCCGCAGTCACCGTGAATCGTCGGCTCATGGTCTGTCCGTCCGGAACGTGTGGAGGGCGGAAAGGAGGGCGACAAGCCCCGTGCAGTCGGGCAATCTTACACCGTGCACCCCGTCGCGCGCAACCGCCGGAGAGGCCCTGGCGGCAGTCCGCCGCATGCGTAGGTCCGGCCAGCCGCAGACGGACCGGCGCGGACACGCCCTGTTCACAGCAACTCGGCAAAGCGGCGGATGACGGCCACGTGCTCCGGGGTGGTGCCGTCGCAGCCGCCTATGATGCGGGCGCCCGCCTCGTACACCTGCGGGACGTACTGCTCGAACACCGCCGGGTCCTCCTCGTACATCGTCTGCCCGTGGATCAGCTTCGGCAGACCGGCGTTCGGCTGGCAGATGACGGGCAACTCGGTCGTCTCCGCTATCTGGCAGACCAGCGGCGCCATGGTCTGGATGCCC
>JAWOCH010000242.1:0-7062 GCA_046483865.1 Candidatus Brocadiia bacterium
GGTTCGGGCGTGTCACGGCCTGTCGGAGGGCGGGCTGGGCGTGGCCGCGGCGGAGATGGCATTTGCCGGCCAGGTCGGAGCCCATCTGTCCCTGGAGGCAGTTCCCTGGTCCGGCCCGGACGAGCACCGGCGCGATGCGGTGGTGCTCTTCAGCGAATCCAACAGCCGGTTCCTGATGGAGGTCCACCCGGACAACGCGCAGGCCTTCGAGCAGGCGCTGGAGGGATGCCCCTGTGCCTGCATCGGCGAGACAGACGCCGGAGACGCGCTGACGGTGAGCGGCCCGTCCGGCGAAGTCCTTCTGAATGCCCCGCTTGCACGCTTGAAAGCGGCCTGGCAGACACCGCTGCTGCCACACTGACAGGCGGCTCAGGACGGGCACGCTTTCCAGATTGTCCTGCTTGACAGAACGCGGGCCTGTCCCATAGAATACAGCATGGCCGGCGTGTGGGAGGGCTAAACACCCATGTAGCGGCTAAAGCACGGGAGTTTTTGGGACGGTAGCGGTCAGCTTCGGTGTGCTGCCCAGGTGCTTTTTTGGCCTGCGCGAGCTTGCTCGCGTTGGCTGGGCGGAACACCTTTTTTTCATCACGGGGCAGGCCCATGCAAGGCAAAGAGATACTGCGGTTGGTGGACAGCCTCCATCGCGACAAGGACATCGCGGAGGAGGACATCTTCCAGGCCATCGAGAGTGCCTTGCAGTCGGCCGCACGCAAGTACTACGGTCCCGACGAGGAAGTGGACGTCGAGATAGACCGGGAGACCGGCGAAGTGGCCGCCATCCACGGCGACCGTAAGGTCGAGCCGGAGACCCTCGGACGCATCGCCGCCCAGACCGCCAAGCAGATCATCATCCAGAAAATCCGCGAAGCCGAGAGCCAGACCATCTACGAGGAGTACATTGACCACGTAGGCGACCTGGTGACTGGAACCGTGCAGCGGTTCGAGGGCGGCTCCATCATCGTGAACTTGCCCCGGACCGAGGCCATACTGCCGCGCTCCGAGCAGATCCCCGGGGAGCACTACCAGCCGGGCGAGCGCATCCGGGCCATCATCCTGGACGTGCGCCAGCAGAACAGCCTCGTGAAGATATTCCTGTCGCGAAGCAGCCGGGAGTTCATCCACCGGCTCTTCGAACTGGAAGTGCCGGAAGTGGCCGAGGGCGTCGTTCAACTGCGCAAGGTCGCGCGGGAGCCCGGCCTGCGCACGAAAGTGGCAGTGGTCAGCCTGGACGCGCGAGTGGACTGCATCGGCGCGTGCGTCGGCGTGCGCGGCACGCGCGTCAAGAGCATCATTGACGAGGTCAAAGGCGAGAAGATAGACATCATCCCCTGGAGCGAGGCGCCCGAGCAGCTCATCGCCGACAGCCTGCGTCCTGCCGAAATCCTCCAGATAGTCCTGGAGGAGGGCGAGCACATCAAGCGGGCAACGGTGACCGTGCCCGAGGATCAGCTTTCGCTCGCCATCGGCTGGAAGGGACAGAACGTCCGGCTGGCCGTCAAGATGAGCGGATGGGACATTGACATCGTCCCGCCTGAAACACCCGAGGGCGAAGAGCCCGAAGAAGAGGAGGAAGAAGCAGCGGCTGAGGCGGAAGTCGAGCCACCGGCAACTGACGAGGAACCCCTCGCCGAGGCCCTAACCGAAAAGGAAGACGAACCGGCCGAGGAGGTCATGGCTGAGGAGGCCGTGCTGGAACCGCAGGAGGGCGAGGAGGAGCGGATGGAGGACGTTGCCGAGCCCCCGGTCGGCGGTGAGAAAGCCGAGGAAGAAGCTGATGCCCAGGTGGAAGCGGAGGCCGTCGCCGACGAGAAGCCACTGGTGGAGCCCGCCTCCGATCAGCTCAAAGAAGCCTGAGACAGGTGTGCCGGCCTACCGGCCAAGATCAACCAACGACGGGAAGAAGACGTGGCCGACGAGAAGGTAAGAATCTACGAGATCGCGAAGTCCATCGGCATAAGCAGCACCGAGCTTGTGAAGATATGCCAGCGGGCGGGGATGGACCACATCACTCACCACTCGAATGCCGTGTCTCCCGAAGAAGCCGAGGAGGTCCGCAAGGCGGCCATTCGGCTGTACAAGCCGAAGGAACAGCCGGTCATCAAGCCGAAGCCTGCGCGTCGGAAGGGCAAGAAGAAAGCCGGCAAGAAGAAGGACAAAGAGGTCCCTTCCACCCAGCACGTCAAGCCCGTTCCGCCGCCAAGCCCGCGCGGACCCCAGGCACGCAGCCTGTCGGTCGAAGACGAGACCCCCCCGGAGCCGCCGCGGAAGCGGAAGGCCAAGCCCGACGAAGAAGGAGAGAAGAAGGGCAAAAAGGACAAGATCCGCCGGCGGACCATCGTCTTTAAGCACCCCAAACGCCCGCGCCCGAAGAAGAAGCGCGAGACCAAGATCGAGATGACCTCGCCGGTCACGGTGCGGGACCTGTCCGAGCGGCTCGGCGTGCCGGCCAACCAACTGATCAAAGAGCTGATGTTCGAGCATGGTGTGCGGGCGAGCATCACCCAGACCCTGGACGATGAACTCGTCCAGCTACTGGCGCTCGAACAGGGAGTTGAGGTCACGCTCACGGAGCCGAAGACTGCCGAGGATGTCCTTCTCGAGTCGCTGCCCGAGGACAAACCGGAGGACCTGGAGCCGCGCCCACCGGTGGTGGCCCTGCTGGGACACGTTGACCACGGCAAGACGTCCATCCTCGATAGCATCCGTCAGGCGCACGTCGCCGAGAGCGAAGCGGGAGGCATCACTCAGGACATCGCCGCCTGGCAGGTGGAGGTGGACGGCGACCTGGTGACCTTCGTGGACACGCCGGGCCACGAGGCGTTCACCGCTATGCGCGCCCGCGGCGCCCGCGTCACCGACGTGGTGGTGCTGGTGGTAGCCGCCGATGACGGCGTCATGCCCCAGACCATCGAAGCCATTGACCACGCGCGGGCGGCCGACGTGCCCATGGTGGTGGCCGTCAACAAGGTCGACAAACCGGACGCGGTGCCAACGCGCGTGCGGCAGCAGTTGGCCGGGCATGACCTGAACCCCGAGGAATGGGGCGGCGAGACCGGCGTCGTTGACGTCAGCGCCATCACCGGCGAGGGCATTGAGGATCTGCTGGAACGCATTGTGCTCGAAGCCGAGCTGCTCGAAGTGAAGGCCAATCCGAACCGGCCCGCATCCGGCGCCGTGCTGGAAGCACGGATGGAGCCCGGACTCGGTGTGGTGACGGACATCATCGTCCAGAACGGTTCGCTGCACACCGGCGACACGCTGGTCTGCGGGAACGCCTTTGGCGCCGTGCGCACCATCCGCGATGATCGGGGAACCGAGATCGAGAAGGCAACGCCCGGCCAGCCGGTTTCGGTCAGCGGCCTGGACAAGGTGCCCGAGGCGGGAGAGACCTTCCTGGTCGTGGAAGATCAGGACACCGCCCGCAAGGTGGCCGATGAGCGTGAACAGCAACTGCGGCGGCTTCGCCTGCAGGCCTCCCGCCCACGCGTTACGCTGGAGAACCTCTACGAACGGATCCAGAGCGGCGAAACCAAGCAACTCAACCTGGTGATCAAGGCCGACGTGCAGGGATCACTCGACCCGCTGATCAAGAGCCTCAACGAACTGGGCAACCAGGAGGTCAGTGTTAAGATCATCCACAGCGGCGTGGGCAACGTCAGCACCAGCGACGTTTTGCTGGCCGAAGCATCGGACGCACTGATCATCGCCTTCCGCGTGCACGAGGACGAGAAGGTGCGCGAGATGGCGGCGGCCAGGGGCGTCGAGGTGCGCAGCTACGACGTCATTTACAATGTGACCACCGAGGTGCGCGACGCACTGGAGGGGATGCTCGAACCCGAGAAGAGGGAGGAGCGTCTGGGCCTGGCGGAGGTCCGGCAGACCTTCCAGATCAGCCGCTACGGCACGATTGCCGGCTGCTACGTCAGCGAGGGCAGCATGCAGCGCCGCGGCCGCGTGCGGGTCTATCGAGACGGCGAAGTGATCCATGAAGGCCCGATGGCGTCGCTTCGGCAGGAGAAGAACGATGTCCGGCAGGTGGACGCCGGCCGGGAGTGCGGCATTAACGTCGAGGGCTTCAACAACATCCAGCCCGGCGACGTCATCGAGTGCTATACGTTCGTGACTGTCAAGCGTTCGCTGTCGGAAGCCGGCGCGGGCCGCTCCTCGGAGACGGAGTCTTAACGGGGCTCCGCCCAGACCCATGATAGTTGGCAGGGCCGAGATACGCCTGAGTCTGCGGGATGCGCGCTCCCTGAAGGACAAGCGCCGCATCCTGGCCAGCCTGAAGGATCACATCCGCCAGCGGTTCAACGTCAGCGTGGCCGAGGTGGACGGACTCGATTTCATCCAGAGCGCGACGATCGGCGTTGCCCAGGTGTCCAACGACAGCCGTTACGTCAACGGCACGCTCAGCAAAGTGGTCGAGAGCCTGCGCAGCTTCCCGGCCGCCCAGCTTGTGGACTTCACCATCGAGATCACGTAGCAGAGGCAGCCTGGGCCCTGAGGCTTGAGCGATGGCAAGACGATGGCCATGAATACGTAGCTCTCCCTTACTTCAGACTCCACACTTCGAACTCCTTGTCCATGCATCCGCGGAAGAAAGCGCGTATCGAGGAGTTGCTCCGCCGCGAGTTGAGCACGATAGTGCTCTACGAGCTGAAGGACCCCCGCATGGGCTTCATGACGATCACGCGGGTGGAGTTGAGCGGCGATCAGCGATCGGCAAAAGTGCGCCTGACGGTGCGCGGCGCGGCGGAAGACACGGCGCGCACGCTGGAGGGTCTGAAGCACGCGCGCGGATACATCCAGCGCCTGATCGGCGACCGCCTGGAACTGCGCTACACACCTGTGCTGAGCTTCGAGGAGGATGTGGAAGTGCGCGACGCAGCGCACATCGAGGACCTGATTGACCGTGCCCGACGCGAAGATCGGGAATACCGCTCCGACGAGACTTAAGCAATCGAGCGCTGCCTGTGGTGTCACGACAATCCCCCAAGAAGCAGGCCGAGCAGATTACCGGACTGGCCATCGAGCGGTTCGGCGAACTGAAGGGGCGCAAGAAGCGCCCGCCGCTGAACCAGCTCATCCTGAGCATCTTCTACCACCTGACCAGCGTACGCCGCGCTACGCGGGCGCTGCGGCAACTGAAGCGCACCTTTGTGGATTGGAACGAGGTGCGGGTCAGCCATCAGGTCGAGGTCAGCGGCGCCCTTTCGTCAGCCCAGTGGGCGCGTGTTGGGGCAGAACGCGTGCTGTGGGTGCTGCGCGAGCTGAACGAGGCGTACCACCGCACAGATCTGGACTTCCTGGAGGAGCTGACCCCCGCGCAGGCACGCAGTTGCCTGAAGAGCCTGCCCACCGTGCCGCGCGACCTGGCTGATGAAGTGCTGCTGCTCAGCCTCGACATCCCGGTGCTTCCGCTCTCTGCGGACACAGCGCGCATGTGCTGTCGGCTGGGGTTGCTGGACAACGACCGCCCTACCGTGAAGAACCAGCGCGCCCTGGAGAAGCTGTTCAGTGAGGAGCACTACGTGCCGCTGCATCTGTTCTTCTGCGACTTCGGCGACCGTGCCTGTCTGCCTGAGGGGCCCGAATGCACGGACTGCCCGGCGGAGGACATCTGCCCCACGGCCGCGGAAATGGCCGCGAAATCCACTTCCTGACACGAGGCTGCCCAACCATGGCACAAATCATCTTCGGCATCCCCAAAGGCAGTCTGCAGGAGTCCACGATCCAGCTCCTGTTCAAGGCAGGCTACCGGGTGCGCGTGGATCCGCGCTCCTACTACCCCGCCATTGACGACGAACAGATAGAGGCGCGTCTGATTCGCCCGCAGGACATGTCGCGGTTCGTCGAGAGGGAGTGCGTGGACGCCGGCCTGACGGGCGCAGACTGGGTCGCCGAGAACGAGAGCGACGTGGTCACCGTCTGCGAGCTGACCTATGCGAAGCAGGAACTCGTCCCCATCCGGTGGGTTGTCGCCGTCCATGAGGACTCCTCCATCCAATCGCTGGAGGACCTGGACGGCAAGCGCATCAGCACCGAGCTGGTTAACGTAACACGGCGGTTCCTCGAAGAGCGCGGCATCGGTGCCGAGGTGGAGTTCAGTCACGGCGCAACCGAGACGAAGGTCCCCGACCTGGTGGACGCCATTGTCGAACTGACCGAGACGGGCGCCAGCCTGCGCGCCAACGACCTGCGCGTGGTGGACACCGTGATGGAGAGCCGCACGCTGCTGATTGCATCGCACGGCGCCTGGGAGAATAAGGCGAAGCGCACGAAGATCGAGAACATCGGCATGCTGCTCAGAGGGGCGGTGATCGGCCAGACGAAGGTGGGCCTGAAGATGAACGTCCCGGACGGTGCGCTCCAGAAGGTTCTGTCGCTGCTGCCGGCGCTGCGCAATCCCACCGTCAACAACCTGGCGGACGAGTCGGGCTACGCCGTCGAGACCGTCCTGGAGGAGAAGGTAGCCCGCGACCTGATCCCCAGGCTCAAACGCGCAGGCGCCGAGGGCATCATCGAATACGCCCTCAACAAGGTCATCCTCTGAGCTGTTTCGGCGCCTCCAGCAGCCCCCGGACCGATTCCATGAACTGGCCCGCCTGCACGCCGTCCAGCGCCCGGTGGTCCGCGCTCAGGGTGACACCCATCACGCGCGCCACCGCCAATTCGCCCTCGCACACGACCGGTTGCTGGCGCGCTGCGCCCACTCCGATGATGCAGCTCTCCGGCGGGTTGATGATCGCCTGGAAGTAGTCCACCCCGAACATACCCAGGTTGCTGAGGGTGATCGAGCCGCCCTCGTATTGATCCGGTCGCAGCTCGCCCCGGCGGGCCGCGTCAGCCAGAGAGCGCACCTCGGACGAGATCCCGGCAATGTCCTTCCGGTCTGCGTCCTGGATGACAGGCACGAAGAGACCACCTTCCACCGCCACGGCCACGCCCACATTGCAGTGCTCGCTCAGCACCAGAGCTTGCTCCGCGAAGCGTGCGTTCACACGGGGGTGTTCGTGCAGAGCCAGCCCGACGGCTCTCACGAGCACGGCGGTCAGCGTG
>JAWOCH010000353.1:0-3890 GCA_046483865.1 Candidatus Brocadiia bacterium
GCGATGGCGCGCTACGGCACCGACGCGCCGGACCTGCGGTTCGGGCTGGAGATAGGGGATGTCTCCGACATAGCCGCCGAGTGCGAGTTTCGCGTCTTCAGCGGCGCGGTGGCCGAGGGCGGCCAGGTGCGCGGCATCAGCGTGCCCGGCGGGGCGGAGATGCCGCGCAGCCAGGTGGACGGGCTGGTCGAGTGGGCGCAGCAGTTGGGCGCCGGCGGGCTGGCCTGGTTCAAGGTGCGCGAGGGCGCCCCGGAGGGCGGCGTGGCCAAGTTCTTCAGCGAAGGCGAACTGGACGCCATCCGCGACCGGCTGGATGCCGAGGACGGGTCAATCCTGTTCTTCGTCGCCGACTCGCCGTACATGTGCAACCTGGTGCTGAGCCATCTGCGCCGCCGGCTGGCCCGCGAAAGGGGCCTGCTGGAAGGCGCCGAGGACGCGCTCTGCTGGGTGGTCGCGCCCCCGGCGTTCGAGCAGGACGAGGCGACCGGCCAGTGGACTTTCGTCCACCATCCGTTCACCTCGCCGCGGGACGAGGACGTCGGCAAGCTGGAGGATGATCCGGGCGCCGTGCGCGCGCGGGCCTACGACCTGGTGCTGAACGGCGAGGAGATCGGCGGGGGCAGCGTGCGTATATCGGACTACGATCGCCAGATGCGCGTGCTCAAAGTGCTCGGCCACAGCGAAGAGCAGATCCAGGAGCGGTTCGGCTGGTTCGTGGAGGCCCTCCGCTACGGACCGCCGCCCCACGGCGGGATAGCGTTCGGGTTCGACCTCCTGGTGATGAAACTGCTCGGCCTGGAGGACCTGCGCGAGACCATCGCCTTCCCGAAGACGCAGCGGGCCGTCTGCCTGCTGACCGGCGCGCCCGGTCCGGTCAGCGAAGAACAGCTCCGCGAACTGGGCCTGCGCCTGGACACCGACTGAACGGCCGGCCACGACAGAGCGTGGCCCTCCAGGCGACCCGTTCGGCCCACAGACAGGCTCCGTGACGCGCCGTTGGAGGGACGCGCTTCTGCGCGTCCGCCTTGTCTGACCCCCGGCGGCAAGGAGAAGGCCGGCAGGGCGCCGGTTGCGGCGTCCCGCCGGCCTTTCAGTTCAAGCCCTGGTCAGGACTCACCACCAGTGGTGGCGCCAGCGGGGTCCGGGTGCGTAGCCGTGGCCCCGGGCCGGGCCGTGCCCGTGCATTTGGCAAGGTCCGTGTCCGTACTCCGGTCCCCACATGGGCCCTGCGGCGTGGGGCGGGCCGTGCTGCGTGCCCCAGGATCGCTCGCCGGGACGGCCGTGCATCGGGCCGAAGCCCCTCTGATGCATGGGTCCGCGTTCCATGCGGCGGCGCATCATCGCGGGACCCCAGGGCTGGTCGCCCTCAAGCCGCTCTCGGCGTCGGGCGCGGAACTCGCGCATCCGCTCGAAGGCGCCGGGCACGTGCTCACGGATCCTGTCGGCCAGCTCCGGGTCGTCCGACGTCACGTGGATGACCACGCCCTCATCGGTCTCCCGCACCTGGACGTCCACCGCCTCATCGGCCAGCACGCCCGGCGCACCGCCCCGGCGCTCGGCCCATTCGTGCCGCCGCTCGGCGCGTTCTCTGGCCTCTGCCACCGCGTCCGGAATACGATCGTGGAGGCGCTCGACCACCTCCGGCTCGTCCGAAATGAGTGACAGCACCACGCCGTCGTCTGTCTCCCGGACGTCAACGTCAAGCTCGCCCCGGACGACCAGGCCGAGCAGGCCGGGCCTGTCCCGACGCATAAGGCGCCCCATGCGGGGGCGCTCCTCGGGCGCCCGCTCTCCAAACCGCGCCGCAGCGGTCTCCAGCCTCTCGGCCGCCAGGCGCGCGCGTTCCCGCAGTTCCTCGACCCGCTCCGGCTCGGTTGTGATGATCAGCTCCACGCCCTCGTCGGTCAGCTCCACTTCCACGTCGGTGGCTTCGTCGGCCATCAGGCCGGCCAGCGGCCCTCCGCCGAAGCGGGCGGCGCGGGCGTGCGGCACTGCCGGGGCCTGTGGCCCTCGGTCGCGTGCCCTCGGTTCCGCCGGCTGGGCGTAGGCGAGGCCCACGGCCAGCGCAACTCCCAACAACAGCATCCAGACTACCTTCCTGCGGGTTCTCATCGTTCGTACTCCTTTCTCTCGGGGGGAATCCACATCCCCCGCGGTTCACCGTCGGGCGGGGCGGGCGGCTGCCAGGGCCCGCGCCCGTGGTGCTGACGGTGCATCCTGAACATGTCCCGGTGCCGCTCGGAGCGTTCCCTGAGCAACTGGAACATCCGCTTCCGCTGCCGGGGGGGCAGCGCGCGGCGCGTCCGCTCCATGTGCTCCAGCACCAGCTCGCGGCTTCGCTCCTGCAGTTCGCCGATCCGCTCGCGCGCCCGGCGCACCTCGGCCTCGTTCGGCTCGGGCGCCGACAGCAGGTCCATCAGCCGGCCGCGTTGCGCGCGCAACTCGTCCCGCAGGGGTTCCAGCTCTGCCAGCAACTGCTGCCATTCCGCCCGAAGCGATTGCCGCTGTTCGGGCTGAAGGGGCAGTTGCGCCCACGGGGGAGGCGGCGCCTCGGCGGCCGGCTCGGGCCGCCGCTCGGGGACGGTGATGTTGTAGACCCAGATGCCGATGAAGCCGATGTTGAACGCCAGCGAGAAGATGAGGATCAGCGATAGGACTTTATTCGACATGATCCTCACCCCCTTCCGCCGGCTCCTCGGCAAGTCCCAGGTACAACTCCGCCACCGAGCCGCTGGGAGCGGCGCTCAGCAGGTCTGCCGGGAGGTCGTACTGCGACAGCTCCTCGTCCGTGCCGACGGTCACCGCGTGAGAGGCGGCGTTGCCGGCGATGTAGCCCAGCGACAGCCCCGCCGCCAGCACCAGTACGGCGGCCGCCCGAGCCAACACGGGGCGCAGCCGCGCCACGGGAAGGCCGAACAGGCGGACCGGCTCCCGAGCACGCTCCGCCGCCGCGCGCACCCGCCGGGCGAACCCCGCGGGCGCTTCCATACCCGTCAGCGCGCCAAGCGAACGGTCCAGCCGCCGCAGCTCCTCAAGCTCCGCAGCGCACCGCGGACACGCCTGCAGATGCTCTCGGACTTGCGCGGCTTCTCCTTCGCCCAGCTCACCGTCCAGGTAGGCGCCGAGCAGCTTTGTGGTCTTCTCGCAGTTCATCTCCGACCTCCATGAGTATGAACGGATGAGAACCCGAAATCCTTCGGTACTTCCGTGCGTTTCCCGCCGACGCTTCGGCAGATGCTCATAGCTGTCCCTCCAGCTCGGCCCTCAGTTTCTCTCTCGCTCGCGACAGCAGGCTGTCCACGGCGGAGGGGGTCGTCTCCATGGCCTCGGCAATCTCCCGGTAGCTCATCTGCTCGACGTATTTCAGCACCACGGCCATGCGCTGCCTGTCCGGCAGCTCCGAGATGGCCTGCTCGATGAGGGCCCCCCGCTCCGCCTGCATCGCACGGGCCTCGGGGCCCGCCGCCGGATCGGCCCCCGGGTCGGCGCCCTCCAGGGGAGTCGGCGTGCTCCTGCGGTAGCGGTCAACGCAGAGGTGCCAGATCACCCGGTAAAGGTACGTGCGAAACGAGGCGGTGGGGCGATAGCTGCCGGCCTTCTCCAGTATCCGCAGGAAGGCATCCTGCACCACGTCCTCGGCGGCTCCCCGCCGGCCCAGGTAGTGGTAGGCGATGCCCAGCGCCCCCCGCTGATGCCGCTCGACGAGGCGCTCGAAAGCGTGCATGTCGCCCCGGCCGGCGCGGAGCATCAGCTCTTCGTCGCTGGTCATCTGGACGGACTCATGTGGTTCTGATTGCTTCGCCGATCGCCTCCGCGTACTGCAGCAGGGCGCTGCCCCTCTGTTGCACGCGGGCGTCGCCGGGTTCTGACTCGACGTGGGCGACCACCCA
>JAWOCH010000360.1:0-9826 GCA_046483865.1 Candidatus Brocadiia bacterium
CAGATAGACCTGGACTGGGACGACAACACCGAGTCCGACCTGGACAGCTACA
This sequence comes from Candidatus Brocadiia bacterium, assembly GCA_046483865.1. Lineage (GTDB taxonomy): Bacteria > Planctomycetota > Brocadiia > SM23-32 > SM23-32 > JAWOCH01. Next base: position 53 of record JAWOCH010000360.1, read on the forward strand.
ACGTCTATCGCGGTGGCAGCCAGATCGCCACGGGCGTCACCGTCAGCAGCTACAGCGACACGGGGCTTTCGGCCTCGACCCAGTACTGCTATACGGCCACGGCGGTGGACACGAGCAGCAACGAGTCCACCGAATCCAGCCAGGCCTGCGCCACGACGCAGTCCGGCACGGGTCCCGGCGACGGGGACGGCCTGACCGGCGACTACTACGACAACATGGACTTCACCAGCCATGCCCTGACCCGGGTTGACCCCACGGTCAACTTCGACTGGGGCAGCGGCTCGCCGGACCCCTCGATGGGCGCCGACACGTTCAGCGTCCGCTGGACCGGCCAGGTGGAGCCCCTTTACTCGGAGACCTACACCTTCAGGACGCGCTCCGACGACGGCGTCCGCCTGTGGGTGAACGGCCAGTCGGTCATAGACAACTGGACCGACCACGCGCCGACCTACGACAGCGGCACGATCAGCCTGAGCGCCGGGACGAAGTACGACGTGCAGCTCGATTACTACGAGAACGGCGGCGGCGCGGTCATTGAACTCTACTGGTCCAGCGCAAGCCAGGCCGAGGAGATCGTCCCGCAGTCGCAGCTCTACTCGGGCGGAGGCGGCGACACCACTCCGCCGGCCGCACCGACCGGCCTGACGGCTACGGCGGTCAGTGACACCCAGATAGACCTGGACTGGGATGACAACGCCGAGTCCGATCTGGACAGCTACAACGTCTATCGCGGTGGCAGCCAGATCGCCTCTGGCGTTACCACAAGCAGCTACAGCGACACGGGCCTGAGCGCCTCGACGCAGTACTGCTACACGGTCACGGCGGTGGACACGTCGGCCAACGAGAGTGCGGAGTCCGCCCAGGACTGCGCCACGACCCAGTCCGGCGGCGGAGGCGAGCCGGTGTCTCTGCTGGAGTGGGAGTTCGACGACAGCGTTGACAAGTCGAGTGTCTCCTCCAGCTACACCGACGGGAATATGCAAGGAGCTTCGATCACACTTGGACCTGGTTTCCCCGTAAGCGGCAATTCCTACTACCAGGAGGACGCCTTCGGGACCACCAATGCTGAGACGAGTTCCCTTGACCCCGATAACTACTTCACGTGGACAGTTGCGCCCGCCTCCGGCAAGCAGATGTCCCTGAGTTCCATCATGCTCGGGGCCTTCGACCAGGAGATCGGGGACGACTACTACGTGGAGCTGCGCTGGAGCAGCGACGGTTTCGGCTCGTATGAGACCGTGACGCTGTCGCCCGGCAACCCGCTGAGCGGCAACGGCCTGACCAAGACCTCGGGAACGCAGTTGACCGGGGACCTGTCAGGCTTCGCGGGACTCCAGAGCACCTCCGACTCGGTCGAGTTCCGCTTCTACATCTGGGACGTGATAAGCCAGTATCACGGCACCGGACTCGGTAAGCTCGGCGACACGGCCGTGGACGTGCGTTTGGAGGGAACTGCCGGATAGCCGGACATTCAGCGGTGGGCGAGTGGGCGCCGCCCCCGGCGTCCACTTGTCCTGCCGCATCTGCGGCAGGCTGTGGGCAGGGCCGGTTCAGCCCAGCAGCAATGGGCGGTGCTGGTCCGTGTCCCACAGGTCAGTGCGGCGTTCGGCGAGGAACTCGCGCTTCACCTCTGCGCGGTCCAGCTCGGCGTAGATGATCGTCTCCTCGGCCTCTGGGGCGCTGGCCAGATGGCGCCCGTCGGGGTCGCAGATGGCGCTGACCATCATCTGCGGCGTCCGGGCGTCGTTTGCGCTGACCACGAACATGCCGTTCTCCGCCGCGCGGCTGCGCACGGCGCCCTCCAACACGGGCAGTTTCCAGTGCGCGCTGCGGGAGGCATTCGACAGGTGCAGCACCAGTTCGGCGCCCTTGCGCCGCAGAATGCGCCAGTTCTCCGGGAAACGCATGTCGAAGCATACCTGGATACCAACTGTCCAGTCGCCTGCCTCGAAGACGGGCAGAGCGGAGCCCGGGGCGAACACTCGACGGTCGGCTGGCATCAGGTGGGTTTTGTCATAGCTGCCGACGGTGCGGCCCTGTGGTGAGATGAGCCGGGCGGTGTTCAGCCAGTCGCCGTTCTCGCTTCGCCGGGTCGTCCCGAGAGCCAGCCACAGCCCGGCTTCCGACGCGTGGCGCGTTAGCTTCTTGGCTGCCGAATCCAGTGCGTCGAAGTCCAGATCGTCCGGCGGCAGGTAGCCGCTGAGAGCGCACTCCGGTGTGACAAGCAGGTCTGCGCCGTTGGCAGTCGCCTCATCTACCGCCGTGTGGATCCTGGCTGCGTTGGTAGATACATCGTCCGTGGTGGCCATCTGGAGTGCGGCGGCCGTCAGGACCGAATTCATGGCTCCGCCTCGTCAGCCGTCGGCGCGGGCTCGTGGGCGGTCTCAACCGTCTCGAAGGTCAGCCGTCCGCCCCGTGCGTCCACGGCGATAGTGTCCCCCTCGGCGAACTCGCCGTTGAGAAGCCTTTCGGCCAACGGGCTCTCCAGCAGGCGCTGGATGGCGCGTTGCAGCGGCCGGGCGCCGTAGGCCGGGTCGTATCCCGCCTCGCTGAGCAGCCCCTTGGCTTCGTCACTGACCCGGAGGGCGATGTCCCGCTCGTCGAGCCGCTCCTGCACGCGGCGGAGCTGGATCTCGGTGATCCGCTCCATCAGATCCTCGGAGAGCGGGTTGAAGATGATGATCTCGTCAATGCGGTTGAGGAACTCGGGCCGGAAGCTCTCGCGCATGGCCTGGGTGATGCGGCTTTCCAGCTCTTGCTGCTCGCCCCTGGTGCTGAACTCGTGGATCCACTCGCTGCCGATGTTGGAGGTCATCACGATGATGGTGTTCTTGAAGTCCACCGTCCGGCCCTTGCCGTCCGTCAGTCGGCCGTCGTCCAGCACCTGCAGCAGGGCGTTGAACACCTCGCGGTGGGCCTTCTCGATCTCGTCGAACAGCACCACGCTGTAGGGCCGCCGCCGGACGGCCTCGGTCAGCCGGCCTCCCTCCTCGTAGCCCACGTAGCCGGGCGGGGCGCCGATGAGCCGGGCCACAGAGTGTCGCTCCATAAACTCGCTCATATCCAGGCGCACCATGGCGTCCTCATCGTCGAACAGGAACTGGGCCAGCGCCTTGCACAGCTCGGTCTTGCCGACGCCGGTGGGGCCGAGGAAGATGAACGAGCCGAGCGGACGGCTGGGATCCTGCAGGCCGGCCCGCGCTCGCCGCACAGTGTTCGAGACCGCCTCGATGGCCTCCTTCTGGCCGACGACACGCTGAGAGAGGGCCTCCTCCATCTTCAGCAGCTTCTCGCGCTCGGTCTCCAGCATCTTCTGCACGGGAATGCCGGTCCAGTGGGAGACGATCTCCGCGATGTCCTCGCTGTCCACCTCTTCCTTCAGCAGAGCGCGGTCGCCCTGGATGTCCTCCAGCTTCTCGTGCTGCTGCTCCAGTTCCTGGCGCAGTTCGGGTATGCGTCCGTAGCGCAGCTCGCTGACGCGCTGGAGGTCGCCCTCACGCTCGGCGGTCTGCTGGCTATGGTGCGCCTCCTCGAGTTCCTTGTTCAGTTCCCGGATGCGGCTGATGACATCCTTCTCGTTCTGCCACTGGGCCGTTAGTGCTTCCTGCTCCTCGCGAGCCTCGCTGATGCGTTTCTGCACCTGCTCAATCTGCTCCCGGGCAGCGGGGCTGTCCTCCTTCTTCAGCCCCTCCAATTGCACCTGGAGCTGGGTGATGCGCCGCTGCGCCTGGTCGAGTTCGACCGGTACGCTGTCAATCTCCATGCGCAGCTTCGAGGCCGCCTCGTCCATGAGGTCAATCGCCTTGTCGGGCAGGAAGCGGTCGCTGATGTAGCGGTGGCTCAGTCTTGCGGCGGCGATGAGAGCGGCGTCGGTAATGCGCACGCCGTGGTGGACCTGGTAGCGCTCCTTCAGGCCGCGGAGGATGGCAATGGTGTCCTCGACGGTCGGCTCTTCGACCTTGACCGGCTGGAAACGCCGCTCCAGGGCGGCGTCGTTCTCTATGTGCTTGCGGTACTCGTCCAGGGTGGTGGCGCCGACGCAGTGCAGCTCGCCGCGCGCGAGGGCGGGCTTCAGCAGATTGGAGGCGTCCACGGCACCCTCGGCGGCGCCCGCGCCGACCACGGTGTGCAACTCGTCAATGAACAGGATGACGTCGCCGCCGGACTCGATCTCACGCAGTACGGCCTTCAGTCTGTCCTCGAACTCTCCCCGGAACTTGGCTCCGGCGATGAGTGCTCCCATGTCCAGCGCCAGCACGCGGCGATTCTCAAGGGTCATCGGCACGTCGCCGTCCACGATACGCTGAGCGAGGCCCTCGACGATAGCCGTCTTGCCCACGCCGGGGTCGCCGACCAGGACGGGGTTGTTCTTCTTGCGTCGGCCCAGCACCTGGATGACTTTGCGTATCTCACGATCGCGACCGATGACGGGGTCCAGCTTATCCCGCCGGGCCATCTCGACCAGGTTCCGCGTGTAGCGTTCGAGTGCCTGATAGGTGTCCTCGGGGCTCTCACCGGTCACGCGCTGCCCGCCGCGCACCTCTTCCAGCGCGGCGAGCAGGCCGTCGCGACTCACGCCGGCTTCCTTCAGCACGTCGCCGGCGGGGCAGTCAACGTCCAGGAACGCGAGCAGCAGGTGCTCACTGCTCACGTAATCGTCGCGCAGGTTGGTTGCTTCTTCGCGGGCCTGTTCCAGGGCGCGGGACAGGTCCTGGCCCAGGTAGACCTGCCCGCCACCGGCCCCGCTGACCTGGGGCAGCTTGCCCATGCGGGCCTGGAGCTGCGAGGAGATGCCGGCGACGTCGGCGCCCAGTCGCTGAAGAACCGGCCGTACGACGCCGCCGGATTGGTTGAGCAGCGACTGGAGCACGTGGAGCGTGCCAAGCTGCTGATGGCCGCGGGAGGTGGCCGTGGACTGAGCCGCCTCGAGGGCTTCCCGTACCTTGATGGTGAAATCGTCCAGGCGCATGGCGTGACTTTTCAGACCACGGAGAGTGCCGGTATGTTAAATACGGCAAACGGAAGAAGGACAACCGCGGAGAACGCAGAGACCACAGAGGATCAAACGGCAACGGCACAATGGAACCTGCCAGGAAAAGCACGAATGAAGCGCTGCGTCCGCGCTCCTGGGTTCTCCGCGCCCTCTCTTGCCGTTCGTGTCCTCAGTGGTTCCCTATCCCTGCTGTCCGTCGTGCTCGTAGTGTCGTGGTGGTTCCTTCTCTGCGTTCTCTGCGTCCTCTGCGGTTCCGCCGTCTTCTACTCCTTTACTTCGAAGTCCGCGTCAACGACTTCTTCCTCCTCTTCGGCGCCCTGGCCGGCTTCCTCGGCGCCCGGAGTGGGTCCGGCGGCGCCAGCCGCCCCGGAAGCGGCCTCCTGTTGGGCCTTGGACTGCTGGTAGATCATCTCCGCCAGGCGGTGCGAGGCGGTCTGCACCTCCTGCATCTTGGCCTCGATCTGCTCCTTGTCGTCGCTGTCTTTGACCTGGCGCAGTTCCTCCAGGGCCTGCTCGACGTTCTTGCGCTCATCGTCGCTCAGCTTGTCGCCGTGCTCCTCGACGGTTTTCTCGGTCGTGTAGAGCAACTGGTCGGCCATGTTACGCGTTTCGACCAGTTCGCGGCGGCGCTTGTCCTCTTCGGCGTGGTCCTCGGCCTCCTCCCGCATGTGCTCGACCTCGTCCTCGGTCAGTCCGGAGGAACTTTTGATCTCTATCTGCTGTTCCTTGCCGGTGCCCAGGTCACGCGCAGCGACGTTCAGGATGCCGTTGGCGTCTATGTCGAAGCTGACTTCGATCTGGGGCACGCCGCGGGGAGCCGGCGGGATGCCGCTCAGCTCGAAGCGCCCCAGCGGGCGGTTGTCGGCGGCCATGGGCCGTTCGCCCTGCAGGACGTGGATATCCACGCTGGTCTGGTTGTCGGCCGCCGTGCTGAAGATCTCCTTCTTGCTGGTCGGGATGGAGGTATTGCGCTCGATCAGAGTGGTCATCACGCCGCCCAGCGTCTCGATGCCCAGCGACAGGGGCGTGACGTCGACCAGGACCACATCCTCCACTTCGCCGGCCAGCACGCCGCCCTGGATGGCTGCCCCGATGGCGACCACTTCATCCGGGTTGACGCCCTTGTGGGGGTCGCGCTTGAAGATGTCCTTGACGATCTCCAGCACCTTGGGAATGCGCGTGCTACCGCCGACCAAGATGACCTCGTCAATGTCGTCGGGCTGCAGACCGGCATCTTCCAGGCACTGGTGACAGGGAGCCTTCAGCTTCTCCAGCACCGGCCCGCACAGTTCCTCGAACTTCGCCCGGTTGATGGTCATGTGCAGGTGCTTGGGGCCGCCGCTGTCGGCGGTGATGAACGGCAGGTTGATATCCGTCTCGGGCGAGGTGGACAGGTCGCACTTGGCCGTCTCGGCGGCCTCCTTGAGCCGCTGCAGGGCCATGCGATCCTCGCGGAGGTCAATGCCCTGCTCTTTGCGGAACTCGTCGGCGATGTGGTTGACCAGGACCTCATCCAGGTCATCGCCGCCCAGGTGCGTATTGCCGTTGGTGGACTTGACCTCGAAGACGCCTTCGCCCACTTCGAGGATGGAGATGTCGAATGTGCCGCCGCCGAAGTCGAAGACCGCGATGCGCTCGTCTGCCTTCTTCTCCAGCCCATATGCAAGCGACGCGGCGGTGGGTTCGTTGATGATGCGCTCCACCTGGAGTCCGGCGATAGTGCCGGCGTCCTTGGTGGCCTGGCGCTGGCTGTCGTTGAAGTAGGCCGGCACGGTGATGACGGCCTTCTCGATCTCCTCGTCCAGGTAGTCCTCGGCGGCCTGCTTGAGCGCCTGCAGGATCATCGCCGACAGCTCCGGAGGCGTCCACTCCTTGCCCCCGGCCTGGACCTTGACCAGTTCCTGTGGACCGCCGACGATCTTGTACGGCACCATCTTCTCCTCGGCCTCCACCTCGTTGTGGCGGCGGCCCATGAAGCGCTTGATGCTGAAGATGGTGTTCTCGGGATTCGTGACGGCCTGGCGCTTGGCCTTGGTGCCGACCAGGCGGTCTCCCTCCTCCGTGAAGGCAACGACCGAGGGCGTGATCCGGGCGCCGTCCTGGTTGTGGATTACGGTCGCCGTGCCGCCCTCCATGACGGAGACCACGGAGTTAGTGGTTCCCAGGTCAATACCGATTATCTTCTCTTGGGCCATCCCTGCCGGCCTCCTTCCTTGCGCGTGACAGCTTCTGTATTGGTTTCGTGATGGCGCATCTAATCGTGTAGTAACACGGCAAATCCGATACCAACCCGGCATTGGCGAGCCGAGAGGCGCCGAGAGGCCGCGCTGGCACCCTCAAGCCATCGCAGGCGGCACAGGCCGAGCCAGAGCGTCTCTTGCAGGCGCGCGCGCTTCTGCCAAATTGGCAGATGCGGCGGACCTGAGCCGAGTGCCCTGCCAGATAGGGTCAACCGGCACCGACGGCGCCTGTGCCGCTGTGCTATCCTGTTAGTGCTGCGCGAGGATTCCCGGCACGCATGAACCTGCCCCCGTGCTCCGTTGTCTCTAAGAGCGGACCCCTATGGTAGACGCGTCCGACGAACAACTGATGGCGCGCATCCGGGCACGCGACGCCGAGGCGTTCGAGCAGGTCTTCGAGCGCCTCCGGCCCGGCATCCGCCGGCATCTGCAGCGCATTGTCCGTAGCTCCGCCGTAGCGGATGACCTGCTGCAGGAGGTGTTTCTCTGCCTCTGGACGCGTGCCGATCAGTGGAGAGGACGAGGGACGGTGAAGGCATGGCTCTACCGGATTGCCACAAACCTGGCGATCAACCACCTGCGCTCGGCCCGCAGCAGGAAGCGCCGCCCGCTGCGCCCGTCCCCGCCTGAGGGCGCAGAAGGGGAGAACCTGGTGCCCGGCTGGATGATAGACAATGCGTCCCTGGGGCCGCAGGCAGTGGCGGAGCGGCGCGAGCGGCACGGCCGCCTGCACCGGATGATCGAGGAACTGCCGGAGGAGAAGCGGGACGTCATCCGCCTGATCTACCAGGAGCAGATGGACGTCAGGAGCGCCGCGGAGGCGCTGGACATTCCCGAAGGGACCGTGAAGTCGCGGCTGTTCTACGCACGGAGGGATCTCGCGCAGAAATGGGAGGAAGAGCAATGACCCAGACCGAGGTGCTTGCACCCTGGCACAAGGAGTCCTTCGACAGGCTGGTCAACGAATCGCTGCCCGATTTGCTGGCGGAGCGGATGCCTCTGGCGGACTACACCATCGAGGAGACGTCCACGCACTCCTGTCGCATTCGGCTGCTGGTCGGAGCGGAAGAGGGAGCGGTCGAGGTGGGATGCGCCGGCATACCGCGGTGCGACGCGGAGGGCGTCTTCGAGCTGGACGGCCAACGCCGTGTTGTTGTGCCGGTTGCGGAGCATGCGGAGCTTGCCGGCGCCGCCGTCTGGTGCGTCGGCGAGCAGCTATATGGTTACATCGCGGAGCGCCTGGGCACGGCGCCGGATGGTATGCGCTGGGATGCTTCGACCATCCGTTCATGGTTGCCGCTGGCCGCATGGATGCGCGCCTTCCACCAGGACTCGCCCTCCTCGCAGGTCCTGGACGAGACAAACTGGCTTTCCCGCCAGACGCACCTGAGGCGCCTGCTCGTGGAGGAAACAGACGGCCGCATCACGGCCGGTCAGCAGGGGCGGGTGTGTCCCTTCGAGACCCCCGAAGGTCCTAACGTCGGACGTGTGGGCAGCGTCGCGCGCGGGGCCACAATCCGGGAGCAACGGGTCGTCGTCACAGACGAAGCCCCGGAAGCAGCACTCGGGCTGTCGGCATCTCTGGTGCCGTTCCTGGAGCACGACGACCCCAACCGTCTGCTGATGGGCGTCAATATGATGCGCCAGTGGCTCCCTTTGCCCGAGCCCGAGCCCGCGCTGGTCGTTACGGGCAACGAGCCCCACGCACCGCAGTTCTGGTGCGGGCGCAACCTGCTGACGGCGTTCATCTCGGCCGGCGTCGAGACCTATGAGGACGGCATCCTGCTGAGCGAGTCGGCCGCCGGGCGGCTCGGCCATCCCGAGCCGGTCCGGGTGGGGGACAAGCTGAGCAATCGCCACGGGTCCAAGGGCACAGTTAGCCGCATACTGCCGGACGAGGAAATGCCCAGGATGCCGGATGGTTTACCGGTGGAGCTGGCGTTCAGCTTCGTGGGCTGCCACACACGGGCGAACTTCGGTCAGGTCCGCGAGGCGTTGATGGGGCGCCTGGCCCGCACCGAGGGCGGACCGGCCGTCGTGCCGCCCCTCAAGGCGCCCGGCGACGAGGAGCTGAAGCGCCGCCTGTGTGAGGCCGGGCTGCCCGAAAACGGCATGGAGAAGCTGACCCGGGACGGGGAGGAACTACACAGGCCGAGCACCGTCGGGTGGGTCTACTGGGGGGTCACTCACCACCTGGCCGCCGACAAGCTGCGCGCCAGCGTCACGCCGGGGCGCTGCATGCTCCAGGGCGACATCGAGTACTACGCCCTTTGCAGCATAGGCGCATTCGAAACGATACGGGAATACTACAACACACGTTCAGAGCGCCGCGACGCAGCCGAGCGGCTGGCCGAGCGCCTGGCCGCGGCTCCGGCTGAGCAGGCGCCGCCGCCGGCGCCCGCCTGGGCCGAGCTGCAGAAGCGCCTGGCCGCTGCCGACGTGCGCATGGAACTGAAGGACGGCGAGTTGACCTTCGGGTTCGGGCCGCCCGAGCCCGACGGCCTGGAGCTTGCCAGCCCGGTGCCTCACCCCTGGTTGCAC
>JAWOCH010000374.1:0-6842 GCA_046483865.1 Candidatus Brocadiia bacterium
CGCCACCACGCGGCGCAAGGCCCAGCAAACAGACCTGACCGGATGGGTGCGCAACCGCCCTGACGGCAAGGTGGAGGCGGTCTTCGAGGGGCCGACCGCTGCCGTGAGGAAGATGGTCTCCTGGTGCCACGAGGGGCCACGCATGGCGCAGGTCGAGTCGGTGGACGTTGACTGGTCAGAGCCCACGGGCGAGTTCGGCGGCTTCTCGGTGCGCTATTGATCCCGCCTGCTGCTTCTGCCGGACCGTCTGGCGGGCACGCCGGCCGTCAATCCTTGTCCTCTTCCTTCGGCTCCGGAGCAGGCTCAGTATACTCGCAGTCCGGGTAGCGCGTGCAGCCGAAGTAGGGCTTGCCGTCGGGGTCCACCTTCCGTATCAGGCTGCCGGCGCAGTCTTCCTGGGGGCATTCCTTCGGCTTCGAGGGCAGCCGCCAGGTGTTGCGGCAGCGGGGGAATCCGCTGCAGGCGAGGAAGCGGCCGTACTTGCCCCAGCGCACCAGCAGCGGGCGCCCGCACTTCTCGCATTCCTCGACGGTTGGCTGCGGGTCGGGCATGTCGCCCTTGGGCAGGGACTCGGTGCCCTTGCAGTCGGGATAGGCAGAACAGCCCAGGAACATGCCCCGCCGGCTGCGGCGGATCTCCATCGGCTTGCCGCAGTCCGGGCAGGGCGGCAGCTCTTCGGGCGACGGCAGCTCGGTCGCCTCCAGGGCGTCCTGCACGCTGAGCAAGGGCAGCTTGTTTCGGCAGCCGCCGCAGCGCAGTTCCTCGGTGCCCTCCTCCAGGTACATCCGCTGGCCGCAGCGCGGGCACTTCAGCCGCGTGTTCGTGCGCGGCTTCAGCTCGACCGGCTGGCCTTCGTTGTCCAGGCCCATGATGTTGCGGCACTCGGGGAACGCCGAGCAAGCCAGGTACTCCCTGCCGCGCCGTCCGGTGCGCAGCAGCAGGGGCGCCCCGCACTTGGGGCATTCGAACTCCGTCTCCTCGGGTTCCTCGCCCTCGCGGGGCAGACTCATCGTGTTCTTGCACTCCGGGAAGCCGCTGCAGCCGAGGAACCGGTCGCCGCGGCGGCTGAACTTGATCTCCATCGGCTTGCCGCACTTCTCGCACTCGACTTCCAGCTCCTCCTGCTCGGGCAGCGTCATGCCCTCCTTCGCCCGCTCCAGGTCGCGGCTGAACTCCTGGTAGAAATCCTCCAGGACGCTGCGCCACTCGCGCCGACCTTCCTCCACCTCATCCAGCTCCTCCTCGAGTTTGCGGGTGAAGGAAACGTCCATCTCGCGGGGGAAGTACTCCACCAGCAGGTCGCAGACGACCATGCCCAGGTCGGTTGGGTTCAGGGCGCGGCGTTCGCGTCGCACGTAGTTGCGCTTCAGCAGCGTGCTGATGGTCGGCGCGTAGGTGCTGGGCCGGCCGATGCCCCGCTTCTCCAGCTCGCGCACCAGGCTGGCCTCGGTGTAGCGGGAAGGGGGCTCGGTGAAGTGCTGGCTCGGCACCAGTTCTTTCAGCTCAAGCTCTTCGCCTTCATCCAGGTCCGGCAGCGTCTGCTCCTCCACCTCCTTGTCGGGGCGCAGCACGCGCAGGTTGCCGTCGAAGACCATCCGGCGTCCCTTTGCCCGGAAGACGGCGGGGCCCGCCTCGATGTCCGCCGTGCGCACCTTGTAGCGGGCGGGCACCATCTGGCTGGCGACGAATCGTCGCCAGATCAGCTCGTAGAGCCGATACTGGTCCCGCCCCAGGTAGCGCTTCATCTCCTCTGGCGTGCGGCGCACGTCGGTCGGGCGGATGGCCTCGTGGGCGGCCTGCGCGCCCCGGGGGCTGCGGAAGAAGTTCGGCTTCTTCGGCAGGTACTTGTCCCCGTGCTCACCGGCGATGAACCCCCGACAGGCGCCCAGCGCCTGTTTCGCCACGCGGGTCGAGTCGGTCCGCATGTAGGTGATCAGCCCGACGGTCTCCGACCCGATGTCCACCCCCTCGTAGAGCCCCTGGGCGACGCGCATGGTCCGGTCGGCGCTGAAGCGCAGCCGCGTGTTGGCCGAACGCTGCATGGTGCTGGTGATGAAGGGGGGGTAGACGCGCGACTTCGTCGTGCGCTCCTCCAGCGAAGCCACAGTGAATGCCTCCCCTTCGAGGCGGGAGACTATCTCCTGCGCAGCCTCCTCGGAGGGGATGCTGGGCTCTTCGCCGTCCCACTGGCTCAGCTCAGCGGTGAAGCTCGGCCCACCGGCGGCGCGGGCCAGTTGGGCGGCGATCTCCCAGTACTCCTCCGGCTCGAACGCCTGCCGCTCCCTCTCCCGCTCGACTACCAGCCGCAGTGCCACGCTCTGCACGCGCCCCGCGCTGAGACCCCGCACGACGGTGCGGCTGATCAGTGGGCTCAGCTCGTAGCCCACGATCCGGTCCAGGATGCGGCGGGCCTGCTGGGCGTCCACCAGGTTGTCGTCAATGTCGCGCGGATGCTCGAACGCTTCGGTGATGGCCTGGCGGGTGATCTCGTTGAAGGTCACCCGCTTGACGCGCTCGTCGGGCACCTTCAGCACGTGCATCAGGTGCCAGGCGATGGCCTCCCCCTCACGGTCCGGGTCGGGGGCCAGGTAGACGTCCTCGGCTTTCTGGGCGGCCTTGCGGAGCTGGCCGACGGTGCGGCGGCTGCCGGGCAGCACCTGATAGGTCGGCTCAAAGCCCTCCTCCACGTCCACGCCGAACTTCTTCGGCGGCAGGTCGCGCACGTGCCCCATGCACGCTTTCACGTCGTAAGCGTCGCCCAGATAACGGGATATGGTTCGAGCCTTAGCCTTCGACTCGACGATGACCATCTTGTCAGCCATGCTGTCCCCGCCGCCAACGGTTCAAGAACGGATAGGTCCGGCGTCCCCGCCGGAGAGGGCGCGGCGACACGCCGCGTCTACCCGGTCGGGAGGTGATCGCCGCCTGACAAACGAGTTCCTCAACAGGGTGGTAAAGGGGCAGATTGTAGGGATACCCGCCGCGCTTTGTCAAACGGCGCCGCGTTGACCGACCGGCCGGGCGGGCGTAGAATCGCCTTCGAAAGGAGGCCCCGTTGACGCCCGAAGAACCCCTGTTCGTGGCCCTGACGCTGGACGTGGATCCGGATGCGAACCGGCCGGAGCCCGGCCGGCCGGACGCCGTCAGTCCCGGCGGGGAGGCCCGCTGGGATGCCTGCCTGGAGGGGCTGGCGTGCCTGACCGAGCGGCTGGAGCAGCGCGGCCTGCCGGCGACGTTCTTCTGGGAGGGCCGCGCCCTGCAGCAGGCGGAGCGCCGCCGCCCGGATCTGCTGGAACGGCTGCGCGAGAACCCCCACCTCGAGCACGGCACCCACGGGATGGAGCATGAGGATTTCGCGGGAGAAGACACCGGCGTGCGCCCGGGAGCGGCCGAGACGCGGGATGTCATCGAGCGTGTGGGCGCGGCCTACCGCGAAGCGTTCGGCGCCGCGCCGCTCGGCTTCCGCGCCCCCTACTGCCGGCTGACCAGTGATCTGATCCGCGCCCTGCAGGAGGCGGGATACCGCTACGACGCCAGCCGCACCGTGCGCGCCTCGGGGACGGAGCCGCTGATGCCCCGCCTGTTGAGCAAGCCGGGTCTGTGGGAGGCGCCGCTCTGCCGCAGCCGGGACGGCGACGGCCTGCCCATCAGCGGATACCTCTGGCAACTGCTGGAGGGCAGCCGGCAGGCGGGGGAATACGTCGAGATGGCGCGCGCGCTGCGGGGCCCGTGCGCCGGCGGGTTGCTCCAGATCGCCCTGCATCCCTGGCACCTGGTCGTGTCGGCGGAGGGCAAGCCCCTGGAGAGAGACGGCCCGGCGCTGGTCGGGCGCGTCCTGGACGGGGTGGCGGCGTCGGACGGCGTTCAGACCACCACCGTCGGCGGCTACCTGGAACGGTGGACCGCCATGTCGTATAATCACCGGTGAGCGACGCACCGGTTCCTCTTCACAGGCTGTCCCAGCCATGATAGACCATCTCCCTCGCAGCGTTACCCGCCCGGAGAAGCCTCCCCCACCACGCCGACGAGTGTAGTCTGTCTGCGTCACGCACCCACCTGAAAGCGAGGGACACCGAGATGGCCGGCCATTCACACTGGGCAGGAATCAAGCACAAGAAGGCGCGGGAGGACCGCAGGCGGGGGAAGCTGTTCAGCCGCCTGTCGAAGCAGATCATGACCGCCGTGCGCACCGGCGGCAAGGATCCCGACACCAACCTGGAGCTGACGTATGCCATCGAGGCGGCCAAAGACGCCAACATGCCCAAGGAGAACATCGAGCGCGCCATCCTCAGCGGCGCGGGCGAACTGCCGGGGCAGCAGTTGGAGCCGGCGCGATACGAGGGATACGGCCCCGGCGGGGCGGCCGTACTGGTGGAGGCGCTGACCGACAATCGCAACCGCACCACGGCCAACGTGCGGCGGGTATTCGAGGCCCACGGCGGAGAGCTGGGCACGCACGGGTGCGTCTCGTGGGTGTTCGACACCAGGGGGCTGGTGCTGCTGCCGACCGACGACCGGCCGGAGGAGGAGGTCTTCGAGGTCGCCGTCGAGGCGGGGGCGGAGGACTTCCAGCGGGCGGGCGACGTCTACGAGCTGACCTGCGATCCAACCGACCTGCAGGACTTGAGAGACGCCCTGAACGCCGCCGGGCTGGAGCCCGACTCCGCCGAGATCACCCAGGTCCCGGGCAACTACGTGGACCTGGACGCCGACGACGGGCGCAAAATGCTGAACCTGATGGAGGAGATGGAGGACAGCGACGACGTGGCCAACGTCTACTCGAACTTCAACCTGCCCCCGGAACTGGTGGCCGAGATGGACGAGGAGAGCTGACAGCGCGCAGCTACGGGAGGTAGGTCTGCCGTCCCTTGGCCTTCGAAGCCTCGGCGAAGTAGGCCCGCCGGACCTTGCGCGGCGAGACGCCGCGCCTACCGATCGGGAGAGTGAGAGGTCAGCGCTTGCTGAACTGCGGGGAGCGGCGGGCGCCGCGCTTGCCGTACTTCTTGCGCTCGACTTTACGGGCGTCCACCGTCAACAGGCCGTGCTCGCGCAACGGGTCGCGCAGTGAGGAGTCCCCCTCCAGCAGGGCGCGGGCCAGCCCGAGCTTCACGGCGCCGGCCTGGCCGGTGATGCCCCCTCCGCCGACGTTGACGAACACGTCGTAGCGCCCCTGGTTGTGCGTAACACGCAGCGGCTCGCGGACCTCTATCTGGTGATCCTCCCGGGCGAAGTACTCTTCCATGTCCCGCCCGTTCACATCGATCAGGCCCGTGCCGGGGCGCATGCGCACACGCGCCACAGCGGCTTTTCTGCGACCGGTTCCCCAGATCCAGTCATCTGCCATTTCGGTGCCCTTCCTTCCTGTCAGACTTCCAGTTCCACCGGGTTGTGGTTGGCGTGCGGATGGTCGGGGCCGGCGTAGACGCGCAGCTTCCCCAGCATCTGCTTCCCCAGTTTGTTCTTCGGCAGCATCCGCCGCACGCTCTCCCGGATGACCCGTTCGGGATGTTTCTGGAGCATCTCCCCGGCCGGCGTTTCCTTCAGACCGCCCGCGTAGCCGGAGTAGCTCTGATAGATCTTGTCGCTTTCCTTCTTGCCGCTCAGCCGGACCCGCTCCGCGTTGGTCACCACCACGTAGGCGCCCGTGTCCACGTTCGGGGTGTAATCGGGCCGATCCTTGCCCATCAGAGCGGTGGCAACGCGCGTGGCCAGCCGACCAAGGATCTTGCCGCTGGCGTCCACGTGGCACCAGCGCCGGTTCTCGGCGTAGTCTTCTTTCCGGGCAAACTGTGTTCGCATGGGATCAGAACCGGGAAGGCAGTAAGCAGACGAACCCTTGCCCTTTGGACGGGCAAAGCATTACTATACTCCAAGCGTCCCAGCGTGTCAAAGACATTCGGGAAACCACCATGTCGCCCTCCGAAGACACCTCCCGAAAGAGCCGAACCCTGGTCTGCCCCAACTGCGGCAAGCAGTTCCTCACCTACCAGACCGGGCGCACGCCCCACTGCCCACGCTGCGACAAGCCCGTGCGGGAGCGCAGCCTGGGCCGGGTGCTGCTTCTGCTCGTGCTGGTGGTACTGGTGGCCGTCGGCGCCGCCGCGGGGTACTTCTACCTGGCCCGGCGATAACGCGCCTACCCGCAGTGTCTGCACCCGTCCTCAGCCGCCGCCCGAGTAGTGCACGAACGCCATCAGCGCCGTCACCGGCGCCAGGATCAGCACTCCGTAGACCATCCACTTCATGCTGTCGAACTCGGCCAGCCCCTCGGCCGGGAAGCACAGATACCCGCACATCAGCCACGCCACGCCCGTGCCGTACATCAGCAGCGCAAAGCCCGCCATGAAGTAGCTGGCCAGCACCCCGAACTGCGCGAAGACCAGCGCCATGTAACCCACCGGCACCGCCAGCGCAACCACGATGGCCGCCATGATGATCACGCCGGGATGGGCCAGGCCCGGGAAAAGCTCCAGGAACCAGATCAGCGGGCCCAGCAGCCAGCGGCCCGTCCGGCGGGGCTCCGCTTCTTCCTCCTCAACGAGTGCGCGCCCGCAAACGGGGCAGAAGCTGTCCCGCTGAGAACAGAGGATGTCGCACCTGGGACATCGCTTCGGGCTCACCGCCGACCACCTCCGCAACCAACGACACTGTATCGGGCATGCACAGGACAGACAGGATACAGAGACGGCGACGCAAGCACAAACGGCCCCAGGGTCATTGAGAAGTCAGAATGCTCTGTAGAAAGCATGGCTTCACTCCTACGAATCGCCGAGACGTTCCCTGCGCAGGGTCCTTATGTAGCACAGGCGCCCTCGCCTGTGACCCTTCCCAGCCGGAGGCGG
>JAWOCH010000151.1:0-3598 GCA_046483865.1 Candidatus Brocadiia bacterium
GTCGGCCGACGCAGAGCCGGAGGTCCAGGTGGGCAAGGCCGAAGTCTGCCGCGAGGGCGACGACGCGACCATACTCGCCTACGGCATGATGACCGGCCGGGCGCTGGAGGCGGCCCGCATCCTGGCCGAGGAGGACGGCCTGGAGGTCGGGGTGATCAACGCGCGTTTCGCCTGTCCCCTGGACCGCGAGGCCATCCTGGATGCCGTGCGCGAGAGCCCCGCCGTTGTGGTGGCGGAAGACCACTGCGTGGCGGGCGGTTTCGGCAGCGCCGTGCTGGAGCTGCTGGCCGAGGAGGGAGTCCCCGGTGGCCGCGTCCATTTGGCCGGCGTGCCCCGCCGCTTCATCCGACACGCACCCCGGGAGGTGCAGCTCAGTTGGTGCGAGCTGGACGCCGAGGGCCTGGCCGAGCGCGTCCGCCGCGCACTGCTATCCACCGAGGGCGGCTGACTTGTCCGGCGCAGGGGCGGACGCGCGGAAGTTCACCGGCCGTGGCCGGCGCGTCCCTCCGACAACCGGACGCCCTTCGCGCGACGGCCTGCGTGCGCGGCGCGTGCCTTGATGGGCCTGCCGACCTTCCATTAGACTCATCTGCCGTCCCCTGCAGAGGAGCCACCTATTATGGCACGCACCGAAGAGCTGCGTCGCGAGCACGTCTGCTCCGCCCGGCGTATCGTCGTGAAGGTGGGCACGAATGTGCTGACCGCCGGCGGCGCGTCCCTGGACGAGGAGCGCGTCGGCGCGCTGGCCGACCAGTTGGCCGGCATGGTCGAGGACGGCCGACAGGTGGCCCTGGTCAGCAGCGGGGCCATCGCCTGCGGCATGGCGGACCTGGGCCTTCAGCGCCGACCGGCCACGCTGCCCGGCAGCCAGGCCGCCGCCAGCGTGGGCCAGGGCGTGCTGATGGCGACCTACCGGCGCCACCTCCACCGCCACGGCCTCCACGCCGCGCAGATACTGCTGACCCACGAGGATTTCGACGACCGCGCACGCTACCTGAATGCCGCCAACACCATCCACGCCCTGTTCGAGCTGCCCTGCGTGCCGGTGATCAACGAGAACGATACGATAAGCACCGAGGAGATCCAGTTCGGCGAGAACGACCGGCTGGCCGCGCTGGTCACGCACCTGATCCGGGCTGAGCTGCTGGTGCTGCTGACCAGCGTGCCCGGCCTCTACGAGCGGCCCCCGGCGCCGGGCGAAGAGGGACGGCTGCTGAGCGTGGTCGAGCGCGTGGACGAGCGCATTCAGTCGCTGGCCTACGACGAGAAGACGCCGCTCGGCCTGGGGGGCATGTCGAGCAAGATAGAGGCGGCCCGCGTCGCCACCGAGGCCGGGGAGGCGGCCGTCATTGCGGACGGACGCGACCCCACGGTGCTGCGCCGTCTGATGGCCGGGGAGCAGGTGGGCACGCTGTTCCTGCCGGCCGGGGAGCGGCTGGGCAGCCGCAAGCGCTGGATCCGGTTCACCAGCCGCCCGCGCGGCGCCATCCAGGTGGACGGGGGCGCGCGCAAGGCGGTCCTGGAGCGTGGCACCAGCCTGCTGCCCAGCGGCATAGTGGGCACCGAGAAGCAGTTCGAGCGGGGGGACGTTGTCCGGCTCACAGGTCCCGACGGCCAGGAGTTCGCCCGGGGGCTGACCAACTACTCCCGCGCCGAAGTCGAGCGCATCATGGGTTGCCAGACGAACGACATCGAGGACATCCTCGGCTACAAGCACTACGACGAAGTCGTCCACCGCGACAACCTGGCCCTCATGCAATAGGCGCGCTTTGCGCTACATGCTGCGCCCGACGGCATGCGCAAGCGCCCTCAGCTCCTCCATCAGGTCGGCGAACGCCTCGCAGGTCAGCGTTTGTCGGCCGTCCACTTCGGCCCGTTCCGGCTGCGGATGCACCTCGATCAGCAGCCCGTCGGCGCCGCAGGCAACCGCCGCCTTCGCCATTGGCCCCACCAGGCTGCGTCGCCCCGTGCCGTGACTCGGGTCAACGATCACCGGCAGATGGGTGACCTCTTTCAGGTGCGCCACGGCGCTGAGGGAGAGGGTGAAGCGCGTGTGGTCCTCGAAGGTGCGCACGCCGCGGCAGCAGAGGATGACCTGGTCGTTGCCCGACTTCAGGATGTACTCGGCCGCCAACAGCAGCTCGTCCACGGTGGCGCTCATTCCCCGCTTGAGCAGCACGGGCTTGCCGGCCCCGCCGAGGGCCTTCAGCAGAGGGAAGTTCTGCATATTGCGCGCGCCGACCTGGATGACGTCGGCGTAGGAGGCCACAAGCTCGACCTGTTCGGGGGCCAGGACCTCCGTCACCACGGCCAGGCCGGTGTGGCTGCCCACTTTGCGCAGTATCTGCAGCCCCTCTTCCTCCAGCCCCTGGAAGCTGTGGGGGCTGGTGCGGGGTTTGAAGGCGCCTCCGCGCAGGCCCACCGCCCCGGCGGCCTTGACCGCTTCGGCGATGTCCAGGGTGGTGTCCATGTCCTCCACGGCGCAGGGCCCGGCGATCACCTGCACCCTGTCCCGCCCGACGAGGTGTCCGTTCAGCCGCACCGGAGTTGCCCCGGGCGACGCCTCGCGGCTGGCCAGCTTGTAGGGGCTCAGGATGGGGATGGCGCGCTCGACCCCGGCCGAGGCGGCCCAGTGCTCGGTGCGCACCTCGCGTTCGTCGCCGATGACGGCTATTACCTTCCGCTTCTCCCCGCGCAGCAGTATGGCTTCCAGCCCGGAACCCTCCACCCGGTCCACGACGTGCTGGACCTCCTGGTCGCTGGCGGCTGCTTCCATGACGATGATCATGTCTGTTCCTCCGATCGGCGCCAAAAAGAAAAGCCCCGAGGTCGGCCGACCTCGGGGCTCGTTTCGATTCCTACCTGGGAGTTCAGGCTAAGAGCCCATCAGGCGGCCTCCCCGCGGAGCAAAGTAGAACCAGTAATAGACGCACGTTCCCTGCGTGCGGCGGCCCGCCGCCGTCGTTGCGCATAGGGAACGTGTGCCGTTCATCGTGCTCTCCGTCAGGGAAGCCATCTGCCTTTATACCCGTCCGCCCGGCCGGGGTCAAGTCAGAATCCGCTCGGAGGCATCCGAGCAAGGCGGACGCGCGGAAGCGCGTCCCTGCACGGTACGTCACGGAGTGTGTGCGCACGCCGGAGGCGGTCTTTGGAGGGCCACGCTCTGTCGTGGCCGCCGTCGCAACAGCGAGAAATGCGGACGCGACGGAGGGCGTCCCTCCAGTACGGCCGAGGCTACAACTCCTCCTGCATCTCACTGACCGTCTTGTCCAGGACGGGGTGGGTGACCTCGGGGGCTATCTCGCTGAGCGGGTCGAGCACGAACGGGCGCTTGTGCATGTGCGGATGGGGAACCTGGAGGCCGGGCTCATCTATGATCTGGTCTTCGTACAGCAGCAGGTCCAGGTCCAGTTTGCGCGGCCCCCAGTGGACGGTGCGCACGCGGCCCAACTTGTCTTCCACGTCCAGCAGTTCCTCCAGCAGCTCGCGCGGCGACAGCGTGGTGCGCAGCTCGGCCGCGGCGTTGATGTACGGCCCTTGCGGCGGTCCGCCCACCGGCTCCGTCTCGATGAAGGAGGAGACCTGGCGCACTGCGATG